>DAIMJK010000175.1:0-7650 GCA_036722245.1 Lysobacterales bacterium | reverse complement strand
CGGCGAGCGCGGCCAGCGGGTCGCCGGCACGCGTTCGCTGTCGCGCTGCAGCTTCGGCGACTTGCCGAACAGCACGTCCATGGGCAGGTCGATCGGCAGCGAGCCGTCGGGGGCCTTCAGCACCAGCCGCTCTTCGGCGGTGGCGTGGCCGACCACCGCGAACACCGCGCGCTCGCGCCGGCAGATCGCCTCGAAGGACGCCAGCTGGTCCGCCGCCACGCCCAGCACATAGCGCTCCTGTGCCTCGTTGCACCACAACTCCAGCGGGCTCATGCCGGGATCGTCACTCGGGATGTCGGTCAGCCGGATGTCTGCACCGACGCCGGACTCGTACAGGACTTCCGGCACCGCATTGGACAGCCCGCCGGCGCCGACGTCGTGGATCGTCACCAGCGGCGTGGCCGCGCCGAGCGCATTGCAGGCATCGATGACCTCCTGGCAGCGCCGTTCCATCTCCGGGTTGTCGCGCTGGACCGAGGCGAAATCGAGTTCGGCATCGACACTGCCGCTGCCCATCGACGAGGCCGCGCCGCCGCCCAGCCCGATCGGCAGGGCCGGCCCGCCGAGCAGGACCAGCGCATCGCCCGGCCGCAACTGGCCCTTCTCGACCAGCATCGGCCGCATCGCGCCCAGGCCTCCGGCAAGCATGATCGGCTTGTCGTAGGCATAGCCGGACCGGGCATCCTCGGCCAGCCATTCGAAAGTGCGGAAATAACCGCACAGCGCCGGCCGGCCAAACTCGTTGTTGAATGCGGCCGCGCCGATCGGCCCTTCGAGCATGATCCGCAGCGCCGACGCATTGCGCGGCGGCAGCGGGCGCTCCCGCTCCCACGGCTGCGGCAGTGTGGGGATGCGCAGCGCCGACATCGAAAAGCCGGTCAGACCCGCCTTCGGCTTGCCGCCGCGGCCGGTCGCGCCCTCGTCGCGGATCTCGCCGCCCGAGCCGGTCGCCGCACCCGGATGCGGTGCAATGCCGGTGGGGTGGTTGTGGGTCTCGACCTTGGCCAGGAAAGGCCGCTCCTCATGCACGGCGCGGTAGACGCCTTCAGCATCGACATACAGCCGTTCACCCGCAACCCCGGCGAAGACCGCGGCGTTGTCCTTGTAGGCGACCAGGGTGCCGGCCGGACTGACCGCGTGAGTGTGGCGGATGTGACCGAACAACGTGCTTTCCTGCGGCTGATCGTCGATCCACCAGCGCGCATTGAAGATCTTGTGCCGGCAGTGCTCGGAATTGGCCTGCGCAAACATCATCAGCTCGGCGTCGGTCGGGTCGCGTCCCAGTTTCTCGAACTGCTCGGCGAGATAGTCCAGCTCGTCGGCTGACAAGGCAAAGCCAGAGCGCGTGTTGGCCGCCTGCAGGCTGACCAGATCGCGACCGATGTGCTGCAGCGGCGCGGCCTCATGCTGGGCAAAGACCGCAGCCAGTCCGGCCGGATCCCACAGCGCCACCTCGACCAGCTTGTCATGCAACAGCGCCAGCACGGCCGGATCCTCGCAGCGGCGATCCAGATCCAGCACCAGCACCCGCTCGACCCTTGCGATCGGCAGCTCGCACAGCTTGAGGATCTCGCTCGCCTTGCTTGACCACGGCGACACGGTGCCAAAGCGCGGCGCCACGTACAGACTGTGCGCGCTCGCCGGCGCCGCCTCGGCCGCATCAAGCAGCAAGGCGCCAGCCCGATCCACCTGCGCTGACGTCAGTTCCGGCCCATCGATCAGGAACAGATCCCGCCCGGCAAGCACCCGCGGCGCGGCGCCCGGCAATTCGGCGGCAAGCCGTGCGTTGAGCGCATCAAGCCGGAATGCGGACAGGCGCAACGGCCCGGGCAACATGAGCAAAGGCATCAGGCGCGTCGTCGTCCAGTACAAGGAGGTGGAAAGGATGCCAGAGCCGAAGAGCGAGGGCACAGGGCCCAGGGCACAGGGCCCAGAAGGTCAAAAGCCGAGCATAGCCGCTGGGTGACCACAACGGCTCGGCTTCGCTCTGGGCTGGGCCCTGGCAACATTGGCTCTTGTGCGCTGAGTCCCTGGGCCCTGGGCCCTGGGCCCTGAGCCCTGGGCCCTCCGACTATCTGGCCGCCACGTTCGCCTCGACCTGCTCCAGACGCTGCAGCAGCTGCTCGGCGGTCAAATAGCCGGGCTGGATACTGCCGTCTTCGAAGATCAGCGTCGGCGTGCCAGAGACGCCAACCTTCTGGCCAAGCTGGAACTGCGCCTCGATCGGATTGGTGCAGGTGGCATTGCCCGGATCTTCGCCGTTCTTGGCGATCGTCATGGACTTGAGCTGGTCCTTGTCGCACCACACCGCAACGGACTTGCGGAAGGAATCCGAGCCAGCGCCGGCGCGTGGGAACATCAGGTACTGGATCTCGATACCCTGCGAGGTGTACTGCTCGATCTCCTGATGCATGCGGCGACAGAAGCCGCAATCGATGTCGGTGAAGACCGTCACCGTGTGCTTCTTGTTCTTGGCCGGAAAGACGATCCGCTCGGCCACTGGCGAGGCTTTCATGAAGCCGCCGCGCAGACCGGCCTTGCGCGCTTCGGTGAGGTCCTTGCGCTTTTCGATGTCGTACAGCATGCCCTGCATCAGGTATTTGCCGTCATCGCTGACGTAGATCACATTGCCGTTGATGATGACTTCCTGGAAGCCGGCCACCGGTGCCTGTTGGACCCCATCGACCGCTGCATCCGGTACCAGCGTCTTGATCGCCGCAGTGGCGGTCTTTTCCGCATCGGCAAATGCCACCGACCCCGTCAGCGCCAGCAGCGCCACCATTCCATTGACCCAACGCATTTCCATCGATGACCACTCCACTAGTAGTAGTAGGCGAAACAGGGACTGTACAGATTCAGATCGAGCGCGAAAAATGCCGGCCACGACCTGCCCTCAGCAGGGCATGAGCGGACTTGACCAGCGCGGTCGGGCAAAAGTTCCAGCAAAGATTGCTCGGTTCATGAAATATCCGGGCTAGAAGCTCGCCTGCAATCGCCGCAGACCCCAGGCTGCCATGAACAACGGCGGCAGCAGATAGACCAGCGGCAGGTTGAGGTTCTGGGTCTCGACATAGTTGATCGCGGCGCGGTGCAGGAAGAAGAAGCTAATCGCCAGCGCCATGCCGAGGAACACCCGCTTGCCCAGACCACCGCTGCGCAGGCTGCTGAAGGCAAAGGGCAGCGCCGCCAGACACAGTGACAGCACGACCAGCGGATAGGTCAATTTGTACCAGAGCGCCGATTCGAACAGCCGGCCGTCGAGTCCGTTCTCGTCCGCATAGCGCAGGGTCGAACGCAACTCGCTGACTGACTGCTGCCGTGGCCGAATGACTTGTGCCGCGATCTGACCTGGCTCCAGCCGCGAATCCAGCCGCAGTTCGGTATAGGTCTCGCGCAGCACGCGGGTGTCAACCAGTCGGAGGGTCTCGCCGTCGAGCAGCCACCAGCCATCGCTGCGATGGACTGCCCGCGCGGCACGATCGACCCGCCGCAAGCGATGGGCCTGATCGAACTCCAGCCGCTGGACCTGCCACAACTCGATGGAACCGGCCGGGGGCGTGTACAACTGGCGAGCATTCCAGACCGCCTGCGTCTCCTTCAGCCACAGGCCATCGGCCGCCATCGCGCTGCCGCTGCTCTTGGCATAGTTGGACAGCGCGCTGGCGTAGCGGTCACCGGCCGGCCCGAACCACTGCCCGAGCGCCACCACCAGCAGCAACAAAACCGCGATCACACTCAGAGTAGCCAAGGCAATGCGCCAGCGCGAGTTGCCGGCCACCTGCAATGCAATCAACTGGCTGCTCGCAGCCAGGCCGCCCAGGCCGGCCAGCATGCCTACCGTTGCGGCGGCGAAGAACTGGTCGTGCGCCCGGCGCGGTATGCTGAGGAGCTTGGCGGTCACAAGCGTGGTCATGTCATAAGCGCCGGTACCCACATGGTCCACGTCACTGAGCAAGGTGAGAATCAGATCGATCGCGACGAACGCGACCCAGGCGATCAATACCGCCGGCAGCACAGCGCGCCAGGTCAACTTGAGCAGGACACTCATCGGTCTCTCCCGGCCAGCAGTCGACGTTCGCGCCGGGTCTGCAGCCCCACCGGCAGCCAGGCCAGCAGGACAATGGCCAGCAGGACGGCGTGGATCCAGTGTGGCCCCAACGCGGCCGGGGTCACGCCCAGTTCAAACCAGGTTCGTGCCAGACCTTGCAGGTTGCTGTACGCCAGGTAGAGCAGCACCGCAATCACGATGCGGTCGTAGCGCGCCTGCCGCGGCGCCGATCGGGCCAGCAATGGCGCCATGATGGCAAGCAGAAAGGCACCGATCGCCGGCGCCAGACGGACGTCAAGCTCGGCCCGCGCCGGCGCCGAGCGATCCTGCCACAACTCCAGCGTGCTTCGGCGGTCGTTGCCACGCTGGTCCTCATCGGGCTCGATCGCGCGCGGCACCGACATCGTCGCGTCGGCATAGCTGACCCGCATGACACGGCGCTGCTCGATCTCCACGCTGGTCCGCTCGCCAGCAGCCAGCGTGAAGCGCAGCGGCTCATCCGGGCCGGTCGGTACCAGTTCGCCGGCGTCCGATGCCAGCCACTCGAGCCTGCCGTCGCGCTCGCGGACAAGGATCAGCTCGGAAAAGCGGTTCGCCTCGGCGTCATACTCACCCAGGTACACCACCCCGCTGCCGCCGGGCAGATCGACGAAACGACCGGCCTCCAGCCCCGCCACGGGCGTGCGGCGCTGCACTTCAGAGATCTGACGCTGGGCCTCGATCGAAGCGGCCGGAACCAGATACAGACCCAGCAGCAGCAAGGCCATCGCCATGACGATGGCAAATTTCAACACGACCCGAAGTTGCCGCCGGGCGCCGTAGCCGGCCGCGGCCAGTACCGCCATCTCGCTGTCGCGATAAAGGCGACCAAAGGCCAGCATGATGGCCACGAAGGCAGCCAGCGGAAGCAACATGCTCAAGGCCAGCGGCACCCGCAGAAGCAGTTGATTGAGCACCAGCTCAGCCGGAATCCGGCCGCGCGACACCTTGTTCAGGACGTCCGTGAGCAGACCGCCGAAGGTGACCAGCACAAGCAGGACGGAAACGCCTCCAAAGGCGCTCCAGATCTCGCTGCTGAGGTAACGGTCGGCAATACGCGCGCGCATGTAGGTGAGTCGGGCTCGGGCGGGTAGGCGGGCCGCGTAGGTTACACTGAGTGGTCTGAACGAGCCGCGCCTGCAGGCCAGCTCGACTGTCCAGTAACCAACCGGGAGGCCGTAATGGAGTTTCAGCTGACGCAAGATCACCCGCAACAGGTAGACGCCGCTGTCGTGGTCGTGGGCGTTTACGACGGGCGGATCCTGAGCAGCGCCGGGGCGGCGGTCGATGAAGCCTGCGCAGGACGTCTGAAGTCTCTGCTTGAAAGCGGTGATGTACCGTCGCGACTGGCCTCGGTGACGGTGCTGCATGGCCTGGCCGGCCTGACCACGCCGCGCTTGATGGTGGTCGGCCTGGGCGAGCAGGAAAAGTTTGACGACGGGCGCTATCTGCGCGCCCTGCGCGAGTGCGCCAAGCAATTGCGCAGCCTGCCAGCGGCCAGCGCGGCGCTCTATTTGAGCCAGGTCGATGTACCTGGCCGGAATGCCAACTGGCGCGCCCAGCAATGCCTGCTGGCGGCTGCCTATGGCTGCTACCGCTACGACCGGACCTACAAGAAGCGGCCGGAAGGGGCCAAGCTGAAGCGGGTCATGATCCCCGCCGACGCGGTCGACAGCGGACTGCCGGCGCGCTGCGAGGCGATCGCCGCTGGCGTACAGCTGACCCGCGAGCTGGGCAACCTGCCGCCGAATATCTGCAATCCGGACTATCTGGCCGAAGAGGCTGGCCACATGGCCGACCGCCATGCCCAACTGGACTGTGAAGTGCTGGACCGGACCCAGATGCAGTCGCTCGGCATGGGCGCCCTGCTCGCGGTGGCCCAGGGCAGCGCCAACGCGCCCAAGTTGATCATCCTGCGCCATCACGGCACGGCCAGGGACAAGAAGCCCTATGTGCTGGTCGGCAAAGGCATCACCTTCGATAGCGGCGGCCTGTCGCTCAAGCCCGGCGCCGGGATGGAGGAGATGAAGTTCGACATGTGCGGTGCGGCGACCGTGCTGGGCGTGATGGAAGCGGTCAGCCGGATGAAGCTGCCGATCAACCTCATCGGCGTGGTCGCGGCGGTGGAGAACATGCCGGACGGCAAGGCCTACCGACCCTCCGACGTGGTCACGACGATGTCGGGTTTGACCGTCGAGGTGCTCAACACGGACGCCGAGGGCCGGCTGATCCTGTGCGATGCCTTGACCTACGCCCGCCGCTTCGAGCCGGTCGCGATGGTGGACATCGCCACCCTGACCGGCGCGTGCGTGATCGCTCTGGGTGCTCATGCAACCGGACTGATGACCCGTGACGAGGAACTGAGCGGCGAGTTGCTGTCCGCCGGCGAGATCAGTTTCGACCGCGCCTGGCGGCTTCCTCTGTGGGAGGACTACCAGTCGCAACTGGAGAGCGGCTTTGCCGATCTGGCCAACATCGGCGGCAAATGGGCCGGCGCGATCACTGCCGGCTGTTTTCTGGCGCGCTTTACCGAAGGCCTGCGCTGGGCTCACCTGGACATCGCCGGCAGTGCCTGGGACAGCGGCCGCAAGGGCAATGCGACCGGTCGTCCGGTCGGGCTGCTGGTGGAATGGCTGAGCCAGCAGTGCTGAGCACTGTTGTGCAGACGCGATGACCGATGCAGGTTGATTTCTACCAGGCGAAGCGACGCTTCGTCAGCGATCCACCGTCACTGCTGTGTGCATTGGCAAGCCAGTGCCTGGACAGCGGCCAGACCATCGCCTGGCTGGTCGATGACATGGCCGCGGCGACCGAACTGGATGAACGGCTCTGGCAGATCCCGCCGGACAGCTTCCTGCCGCACCATATTGCCGGTGCCGCCGATGACCCGGACTGTCCGCTGCTGATCATCGTCGACGGTGATCCGCCCGCCGCACGGCCGGTCGTGATCAACCAGCGCCATCAAGCCGTCACGGCCCGCGTCGAGCGGATCATCGAGCTGATCCTGCCGGACGACGCCAGCACCGCGGCGGCCAGAACACGCTGGGCGCAGTACAAGAAGCAGGGCATCGAGCCGAGGTTGGTTGAGGTGTGAGGGGCGGTGGGCGGGTACGCGGCAGACTTGGTTGTTCAAGCGGCTCTTGTGCTTTTTGGGGCCCAGGGCCCAGGGCTCAGGGCCCAGAAGGTCAAGAGCAGCCCCGACGGTGTTTTGTTATGGACTCGCCTCGGAGTGGCATTGGGCCTGGCCCCGGGGCCAGAGGATCAGGAACCGCCTCGGCCGTGTCGGGCCGCCTCGAAGTGGCTCTGGACTGGGCCCTGAGCCCTGGGCCTCTGATGCAGACAGTTTCCTCTCACTATGGCGTTCCCCTGAACTCCCCCGTGCCGCCCGGATGGCGCAGCGCAGCAAACCGGAGTAGACTGGCGCGGTTCGATTCGGCGCTCCTTCGATTTTCCCCCAGGAGCGCAGCGGTTCAGTCAAGGATTTGACTGACCGTTTCCCCCGCCGCTCGACTGGCGCCGATCGAACCGGAATCAGGTCCGCAAGGTAGCTGACCGTCCGAAAC
>DAIMJK010000174.1:0-7756 GCA_036722245.1 Lysobacterales bacterium | reverse complement strand
CGCTACCGAGGCGAAGATCAGGGCACCACGCGCGCCGGGACCGCGCTACTGCGAGGTTGGGGGCTTTGCGCTTCGAATGGAGCCGCGGCCGCCGGCGCGAACGCTACCGAGGCGAAGATCAGGGCACCACGCGCGCCGGGACCGCGCTACTGCTGTGGCGATCACGCTCACACTGGCACGAAGGCATGCCCGCTGTCGGCACGCCGACACTGGCACTCTTGCTGACGATGCCGCTGCAACTGGCGCAGACGCGAAGATTGTTGAGCCTGGCCCGCTTGACAGTACCTCGTCGGGCACCGATAGTTTCCGACAGACGGACATATCGTAAGGAATGGCATGAACGAAGCCACACTCACCTCCAAAGGCCAGACGACGATTCCTCGCGCCTTGCGAGATCGTTTGGGGCTGGTCGCAGGCTCGCGGCTCGTGTTTACGGAACTCCCCGATGGCAGCATGCTCGTGCGCGTCAAGCAGCGCTCAGTGGCCTCGTTGCGAGGAATGCTCAAGACCGACAAGCGTTTGCCAATCGCCGCCCTGCGGCGATAACCGTGTTCGCCATCGATACGAACGTTCTGGTGCGGCTGCTGGTGGACGATGATGCGGCCCAGGCAGAGCAAGCAGAGCGTTTCATTGCGTCGGAAGAGACCCAGGGCAATCCGGTGTTGATCTCACTGCTGGTGCTTCTGGAAACAGAATGGGTGCTCCGAAGCCGCTATGAACTGCCCAAGAGCAGAATCATCGAAGCGCTTACCGCGTTGCTGGATACCCAGACCTTTCACCTGGAAGATGAAAGTGCGGTTGCGCGCGCGCTGCACCTCTGGCGTCAGGCAAGCGCCGGCTTCGCCGATTGTCTGATCGCTGAGCGTCATCTCTCGCTGGGTGCGCAAGCAACCCTCAGCTTCGACAAACAGGCCGCGAGGCGCGCAGGGATGAGGCTCTTGCCGACGGTGTGAACTCACCGTTGGCAAGCTCCTCCTCCGGCGCCAGCCAGGCCTTGTTGCGGTCAGGATTCTCGGGCGCTCGGCGCCGATGCTGCCGCGACCACCCAGGCCAGACCAGGGTTGCCAGCGATGGCATACACCTCGTTTCGCACCTGCAATGATCTCTGAACCTGACCAAGCCCGTATGAAGCGTTCAAGGGACGGGATGGACCCGCCCATGAGTCACGTTGTCGTTTTCCTTGCGACAGCCACAAGACCTCGCTTCCTGGAGCTTTGCCATGTTGAACTCTCGCTCGTCGTTTCACCGTTTCGCGTTGGCCGCGTTGCTGGCCATAGGCGCGACCTTCCAGATGCTGCCGGCGCTTGCTCAACCCGCCGGTGACACCATGATCTTTCCACAACTCCATCCTCACGACTTCGCAAATCCCGTCCAGCCCGGCCACAGTGTCGGTGTTGACGGCAATGGTGGCTATTTGCTGCCGGCCAATGCCGCGGCCGATTTGTCCGAACGCAGCTTCCTGCTCTACTTCAACGACGTGACCGCCGGTGACCTGATCTGCGCCGATGACTTCTGCAGTGGTTCCCTGATCGTGCCCGAAGGCACTGAAACCGGTACCCACGTGATCAGTACCGATGGGGGCTCCAACATCCTCGTTCCGGTGGGCCGGGGCGACGAGCCCGCGCCGCCAACCGAGCCCATTCCAGGGCCGCAGCCAACCGAACCACTGCTGTCCATTCCTGGCTCACCGCCGCCGGCCGGTCCGCCGATCACCAGTGTTCCCGCAACGGTCCGTGAGACCGCGGTGATCAAGCTCACTGGCGACTCGGACACCGTCGCCACCTACGTGACGGCGGCTGGCACCGGGGCATCCTATCGCCTGACTCGGTGGCGTCCCGGGCAGCCCGATCAGGCGCCGGTCGACAGCGCAGCGATGCCCGGCTACGACGTCCAGTTGCTGCTGGCGAATGTGCCCGGGCCAATCGTGATCAGCGCCGCGCGCCGCGATGATGGTCAGCTCTGGCTGAGCAGCTGGAAAGTGGAAGCCAGCGGCAGTTTCACCCACCTCGACACACGTGCCGCAGTGGTGCCGCTCAATCCGGTACGGCGCTTCGGGCTCGCGGGACGCTTCATCAATGGCCAGTATGCGGAAATACTGACGCCGGTGGTGGTGAACCAGTCCCACGTTCGCATGCTGACCTGGCGGGTGAACGCCGATGGTCTTCTGAGCTCGCAGCAGCTCAGCCTGCCTTCGACCGAAGTGGTGAAGGCCGGCGCCCCGATCCAGTTGGTGCATCAGACCGGGAACGAATACGCCCTCAACTACCGCAATACGCAGAACGACATCGTGTGGGAGTACTGGTCGGTCGGCAACGACGGTCAGCCCCAGCGCCTGCTGCAGACTGCGCGCCACCACCGGATCGACGCGGGCGGATCCCCCCTCCGCGCCAAATCCGACCTGGGCTTCGCTGCATTGCCTCTGACGGCTTCGGGTCAGGTGCTGGTGGACTACCGGCCGTCTCCTCGTGGGCGGAATGTGCAGGTCTCGACCTTCGAACATCGGCGCACCAATACGCCGCTGATGATCGCGACAAATAGCGACGATCGGCTGCCCCATGTTCCCGGCGTGCTGATCACACCGCCCGAGTTCGTTGGGGGCAAGGATGCGCAGAAGAACCTGATGGTGACCGATGGCTTGTTCGAGGATGTCCACGGTTCCGGCGCCGGGACGTTGTTCAGCTCGGCCGCATTTGCCGAACCGCGCCCTGCAACCGGCTTCGGCAGCATCGCCAAGGCCATGACCATGCATATGGCAGTGCAGGCTGCCAAGGCGGGATGGCTGGGTCCCGATGGACTCGACACCTGCGTGACTCTGGGAGGCGGACTGGCCGACAATGAATTCGGCGGCAATACTGCCGTCGGCTATTCAAGCTCGACCGGCCGGCGCCAGAAGTGGGTGGCTGGTGAGCAAGGAGGCGTTCCTGTGTTGCAGCGTGTCCCGCTGGCTGTGGGAGACCAGCTCTCGCTGCGGACTCTGATGCATCTTTCGATGATGATTTCCGACGGCCTCGGAGTAAAGGCCACGGCACGCTTCGTCGCCCAACGCATGGTGGAAGAGAACTTCGCGCCGAACGATCCGAACCGACCGCAGACCTTTGCCGAGCTGGTCGGCACCAGCAACAGCCAGGGCTATTTCGTGCACGAGATGCAGAAGCGAGCAGAGAGCCTGGGGATGACCGATACCCGCTACTGCGATCCGGTGGGGCGCTGCGGTTCAACGCCACAGGATCAGATCAGCTTCTGGATGGCGGCCTCGCAGGATCCCGATTTCGTCGCCATCACCAGCAAGACCAGTTGGGGTGATGCCGATCAGGCTGCCGAGCTGGCACGCTGCGGCACTCGGCTGGAAATCTTCTCCAAGGGCACCAACTCGGCGACGCTCTACCCGGGTTTCAGCGGCTCCAAGGATGGCGTTATCGGATCAAATCTGGGTGTCAACTATCAGCCATTTACCTCCAATCTGGTTTGCAATCAGGCCAACACGAGTGTTCGTGCCTGTGAGTCATGCCTGGCCGGTGTGGCGATGCGTCTGGACCGCCCGCTTTTCTTTGCCGAAAGCCGCGACACCTCGACCGGCAACTCGCGCCGGAATGCCTTCGCCATGCTCAATTACGGCTTCCAGCAAGTCTTCACGCCGGACTACCTGGCGTCGGCGTCCACGCAGGGGCGTCCGGGTGGCGATGCGGAACTTGCCAGCCTTGGCCCAGCGCTGGCCGTCTCCTCCAGTGTGCGCAGCAACGGGCAACTCGAAGTGTGCCTATGGAACAGCCACAACGACTCGGTTGCAATGGCCACCTGCCAGACCCGCAGCTACTTCGGCATGCCCAATGGCAGTGCCAAGCACGCCCACCGCCCGGTGGTGATGGCCAACGTCACGGGCATCGAGGCGGACGGTGACTTCCTCACGGCCCATCGCACGGCCTCGGGCGAATTGAGCCTGGATCTGTGGCGCATCGGCAGACTGCCGCAGTAAGTGTACTGAACCTCCCAGGGAAGCTCTGGTAGTTCCAGCGCTTCCCTGGGTCCGCTTGAATCGCACCCCCGCAGCCCTGCGCATGAGCTATCTTCAAGCTCTCCCACCCGCAAGGTCGCCCGCCATGCGCTCGCCCATCTGCACCCTCCTCCTCCTGCTTTCCGCCCAGCCCGCGCTCGCCCAGGTGCCGGACTACTCGACGCTGGAGCTGCAGGCGCGGACCAATCTGCCGGTCAATGGCCCGAGCTTCAACCTGCCCAGCGGCTCGTCCTTCAACAGCATCACGGTGTCCATCAACGACGAGGCGGAAGTCGCCTTCAAGGTGCAGATCCTGCCGGGCACGAATGCGGCCGGGATCTGGTTCGGTGGCGCCGGGATGGGCGGTATCGTCTGTGAGAGCGAGAACCTCGAGGACGTCTTCGTTACCGACGTCAGTCTGGACAACACTCCGAGAATTGCCTTCGGTCAGACCTTCGGCAACAACAACGGCCTGTATGTCTGTGATCCAGCCGTTCCAGCCAGCACGCTGGTGACCGCCTTGCCGTTGGGCACGACCTCGTGGGGCTCGCCGCAACTGCAGGACAACGGCAGTATCGGCTATCGCGCCTCTTTCAGTGGCGGCCGGGCCTGGGTGGCCTTTGCCGCCGGCAATGCCACCATCTACGCCGCCGAAGCCGCGATCATGCCCGGGACCGGCATCGGCTTCCTGTTTACGCCGGCCTACGGCAGTACCGCCAGGATCGCCGGCAAGGTGCAGGTGCTGGCGGATGGTCCGACCCCGCAGCACGATCAGATCCAGCTCAATGACGGCACCGGTTCGGTCACGACGCTGGCGATCACGCGCAACGCCGACCCTGATTCGCCCTTCAACGGTTTCGACAACTCGGTCGGAATCAACGGCTTTGACCAGGTGGCTTTCATCGCCAGCCTGTTTGGCGGTGGCCGCGGGGTGTATCGGGTCCAGACTGGCCAGGCGCCGGTCGAGATGGCGCGCACCGGCGTCGATGGGCTGGTCGAGATCGAGTTCTTCGCGCCCGCGATCAACGACAGCGGTCTGGTGGTCTTCCGCGGCCGTGACGCCACCGGCCAGGCGATCTTCGTCAGCGATGGCAGCACGCTGCACAAGGTCGTCAGCCAGGGCGACACCGTGCCTTCCGATCTGGGCCCGGCGACCATCGGCCAGAACGACGCCAGCCCGGTCTTCGGCGGCGGCGCGGTAATCAACAACAACGGCGACGTCGCCTTCACCGCCGCCCTCCACCCGCCCGGCAACAACCAGATCGAATGGGGCAGCGGGGTGTATGTAGCTTATGCCAGTGCGGACAAGCTGTTCAGCGACGGGTTTGAGTGAGGTTCGGAGCGCAGGGCCAAGGACTCAGGGCCCAGGGCCCAGGGTCCAGAAACAGCGGCTGGCCGCGGCGCTCTGCTCTTCTGGGCCCCGGGCCCTAGCCCCGGGCCCTCGCTCTTCTGGGCCCTGCTCTTAGTCTTCTTCGGCCGCCGCCTGCCGCCCCTGTTCCCGAATCAGCGCTTGCTGGCGGGCATCGACGATCGATTCCATGACTGCGCGGACGTCGGCGCGGCGGTCGTCGAAGACAAACTTGCCGGTCAGTTCGGTATCGGGGTGCAGTTCGGCGTGCTCGTAGAGTGACCAGATTTCCTCACCAAAGTGGGTGTCGGCCAGTTCGGGGGCGAACACGGCCAGACAGTCGCGCAGGTTGTGGACGTCGCGCAGCAACATCTGGCGGGCGTTGTTGTTGCCGCTGGCACTGACGACCTGCGGCAGGTCGATGATCACCGGGCCTTCGGTCCCGACCAGCACGTTGTAGGCCGACAGATCGCCGTGGATCAGGCCCAGGCAGAGCATCCGCACGACATCACGGATCAGCTCGGCGTGGTACTGGCGAGCTGTCTCGGCGCTCAGTTCCACCTCGCCCAGTCGTGGCGCGACCTCGCCGTGCTCGTCGGTGACCAACCCCATCAGCAGTACGCCGTTGTAGTAGCCGTAAGGCTTGGGTACGCGCACGCCGGCGGCGGAGAACTGGTACAGCGCGTCCACCTCGGCGTTCTTCCAGGCGTCTTCCAGTTCGCGCTTGCCGAACTTGCTCGCCTTGCCCATCGCTCTGGCCTGGCGGCCGCCGCGGGCCTTGCGGCCTTCCTGATAGACCACCCGGGCCTGGAAGCTGCGTTGTGCCATGTCCTTGTAGACCTTCGCGCAGCGCACCTCCTCGCCACAGGAGACCATGTACACGGCGGCCTCCTTGCCGCTCTTGAGAGGGCGCAGGACGGCATCGATGATGCCCTCGTCGATCAGTGGCTGCAGTCCGTTGGGGATTTTCATGGGCGGTGGTTCGGGCTACTCATGGGGCGTCCTGGAGCAAAGGGCTGGCGGCTGGCAGAGCTATCGCCGCGCATTGTCCTTCAGTTGGGGCCGAAGTAGCGAAAACCCACCTCGGCCGAATGCAGCCAGTCCTGTGGCAGCAGTTCCGGCAGCGCCAGTCCAAGCAGTGCGTGCACGACGATCAGCGGCAGCCAGGCCCGGTGGCGGCGGAAATGACCGATCCACCACAGCGCCGCGAACAGGCACAGCACCATCAGCTCGAAGTTGGGCAGATGCCAGCACGCGCTGCAGCACCCATTGCTGGGCGGCGGCCCAGACCAGGTAGCGCAGCAGATCGTCGGTTGCCGGCCAGCCCAGCCGGGGCGGCCCAAAGACCAGCCCGGCAGTTGCGGCCAGCAGGCAGATCACTGCCGTCACAATCAGCACGGATCGCCATGCGGCGATGGCACCGGCCCATTCCCGCCAGTTCGATGCGCGGGCCAGTCCCGCTGCGGTCGACCGGCCCTGCCAGCCGAGCAGGATGAAGGTGGCCAGACTGGTCAGCACGACGATGGCGCTCCAGCCGGGCAGCTGGCCGGGCAGCTGGTTGTCGGCCAGCAGCAGCACCGGCGCGGCCACCGCCAGCAGCGTTGCCGCGCGCGGGTATCGACGTGTCAGCAGCAAACCACCGTTGGCCAGCAATAGCGAGAGCATGACGGCCAGACTGCCGACAGGTCCGGGCAGATGGCTGGCTGGCAGCACGGCGACATCGGCGTGGTCCTGCAGTCTGGCTCGCTCGCTCAGCAGCGCTGCCGGGTGGCGCCCGCTCAGCTCGACCAGCCGTTGCAAGTCGGCATCCACCAGCGCCTTGCTGCCGAGCGCCGAGAAGCGCACGTTGGCCAGGCGCAACCTGCCCGGCTCGGTGTATACCGGCACCAGTCGGAACTCGCAGATCCGGCCGGCATCATCGCCGAGTGGCACGCGACGGCCATCGGCGCGCCATTCCAGCTGGCGCAGGTCCAGCTCCAGGCGGTGGCTGCCGGCGGGCAGGTCGAGCTCGCTCAGGCGCTGCTCGCCACCGGCCAGAGGGCTTTGCACCAGCGCCAGCAGGAACGGCTGGTCGCTGTGATGGTCCAGGCCAAAGCGCGGAAACAGCGTCGTGTTCAGGCAGGCGCCATCGAAACCCAGCGGCACATTGGCCGCGCCGGCCGTTAGGTCCAGGGTCAGACCGTCGGCGTCGAAATGACTCGCCAGCACCTGTTGCACCCGCCCGCCGATCAGCTCGTCGGGCGCACGCAGCGGAAAATCGAGCACGCTGTGGCCGGCGGCATGGGCCGCTGTGATCTCTTCAGCCTGCGCAAGCCACGCATTCTGCAGCGCGCGCAGGCTCAGCCCGTAGCCAACCGCCAGCAGCAGGCCAAGCAGCAGCAGTCCCGACAGCCCGCGGGTGGTCGACGCGTTCACGG
>DAIMJK010000173.1:0-7840 GCA_036722245.1 Lysobacterales bacterium | reverse complement strand
CGCCACCAATCACTCCGAAATTGGCGCCCGAGATGCTGTTCAGGCAACTCTGGTTGGCATTCGGCCCACAGACGCTGCCATCACTGCTGCCGCCACCGGAGATCGTCGCGCCGCGGGCACCCCCCAAGATCACGGAGAACTCGCCCATCGCGACATTGGTGGCACCGGCCGAGCGGGTGTACGCGGCCACCGTCTGGTTGTTGACCCGCAAGGCCAGCGGTTGGTTGGTGGTGGTTCCGAGAAAGCTCGCCGCGGTGGCGTCGTTGTTTCCGCTGAGCTCCCAGCAGGCGGTGCCCAGAGACGCTTTGGGCGAGGCGGGCTGGCGTTGCGGGAAGGCGACCGGCTTTCCGCTGGCGTCGCTCACAGCCAGTTCCAGCCAAAGCAGATCACGCGCCAGCAAGTCTTCCGGCAGCTCGATCGGGACCTCGGTGGCCGCGGTCTCGACCACGAGGGTCCAGCGCCTGGCCGGCGCGGGCGCGATCAAACACCTGCAGCGAGATCGAGCGCAACCCGTTGACCGCTTCGCCATGTTCTTGCAGCTGGCCCTGATAGATGAAATCGGTGGCAAGCGCGGGCTGGCTCAACAGCAGCGCAAGCAGTGCGGCGCTGGCAAGAGACCTGCGGGCAGGCAACTGCGGACGGGTGAATGCTTGGACGTGGGTACGGAACATGCGAAATCTCCTGGCAGTGAGAGTGGCCGAAACAGGCAGAGCAAGTGACGTGGGGGACGCTGCGGTCGCGCTGAACGGGGCAAGGGCGTCGGCGCTCATTCGAAGCCGTCGCTGAACAGTTCATCGGTGGGCGCCGCGCAGCTGCCGCCCTGGGCCGCCTTGAGGCGACCGCTGACAACCAGCGACGCCGCTTTCGGCTGCTCCAGCGCAGGCCGCAGGCGAGCGCTGAGCTGCAGGGTGCCGGCGCTGGCCCCAAGCGGCTGCGCCGTCGCAGGCTGAGCCTTCAGCTGGCCGGTGATCAGTGGATCAGCTTGCGCAAGGGCGCTGGCGCAGGAGGCCGATGCCAGCAGCAGGCAGACCATGGCGCGGTAAGCGAAGGACATCGATGACTCCGTCGGTGGGCGTTGCATTCCGGGTTCGGCAAACAGCGTCGTCGACGGACATCGCGCCACGCAGCTATCCTTCACGCCCCACTCACGGAAGCCCGCTGCATGTCGCTCTGGTCCAGCGTCACCGAGTTGTTGAAATCGGCCGTACCCACCAATGGTCCGTTGCAGGCGCTGGCCGCGAGTCTGGCGCCGCTGGACAAGCTGCAGGCCGGGCTGGCTGACCGCGCCCGTCGCTTTGTCTTCGATGGTGACGATCCACAGTTGTTGCTGCAGTTGCCGCAGCATGCGCAGGTGGGTGAGGCATTGGGCAACCCGGGTGCACCGTATTTCTTTGGCACCAGCACCGATATGCTCAAGCTGGGTCGCAAGAGCGCCGCCGAACGGCGCAAGTACTACACGCACGCCTTCGATGGCCAGGTCCCGCTGGCGGTGCTCGGGCGGCTTGGGCGGTTGTTGGTCGCCTGCGATGTACGCAAGCAGCTGCTGCGCCCGGAGTCGACGCTACCTGACTGGATCTACATGCTGCTGATGGACGGCTGCATCCGCGACAACGACCGTTGGCACAGCCCGGGTGTTGACAACGACAAGTCCGCCCAGGGCAAGCGGCTGTCGATCGACATCGAGTCCCTGACCCGGCTGCTGGCGCTGGACGAACTCGGCTCGCTGGATCTGATCGAGCTGCTGTTCGAGCGCAAGGGCATCGCCGAGTACCAGCGCTCGACCTATGACCCCGTGCTCCGGGCCGAGGGTGTGGATGATTTCCTGCGCACGCACCCAAGCGAGCTGAGCGAGGCCCTGGAGCGCTTGTCGGCAGCCGGACGAAGCACGCTCGCAGCCACTCTGTGCTCGCCCGCGCTCGCACAGGCCTACCCGGAACTGCTGGCGCGGCTGGCCGCCGATGCCAGCAAGAGCACCCGCGATGCGGCCGGACCCGGCCTGCATCATCTGGATCCGGCCGTATGCCTGGCGGCGGTGCAGGGCGTGTACCAGCAATCCGGCAAATCCACCGAGCGGGCGCTCGCGGTCGAGCTGCTGGCGCGCCATCAGGGCGAGGCGGCATTGCCGTGGCTGCGCCAGGTGCGCGAAGGCGAGTCCAGCAAACCGGTGCTCGAGGCCATCGATCGGGCCCTGTCGCGCGGGATGGCGGCGCAGTCATCGAATGCCGGCGAGCTGCCGCAGCCACCGCCGCTGCCGGCCTTGGCGGAGCAGAAACTGGCTGCCGACGCGATCGATCTGCTCGAACAGAACCTGCAGGAGTTGCGTCAGAGCGCGCAACTGGCCGCCGATCGCGAGGCCGCCGACAAGGCCGCCGGCAAGCAGACCTATGGCCACGCCGAGCGCAATCTGAAGGATTACCAACGGATCGATCGTGGCCATTTCGAGAGCCTGCTGCGCCGTTTGAATGGTGAGCAGCCCCTGCACGCCACGTCCAAAGCGGTCGGGACCGTCGTCGGCGCGATCCGTGACGACAAGCTCAGCCACGAGCTGGGTCATGTGATGCTGCACAAGCAGCGCCTCTACAGCCGGCCGGATTTTGGTCTGATGCAGATCCTGCGCACGGTGCGCCTGATTGAACGGCACGATCGGTCGTATTTCTGGCGCAGCTGGCAGTTCAGCGCCTGGCTGCAGCGGCGTCCGGCCGACAGCCTCGATCTGCGCCAGTTCGCGCTCGCCTTCGAGCAGCTGCAATGGCCGCTGCGCGATCTGGCCAACGTTTGCCTGGTCGAAGCCTGGGGCGGTCAGTATCCGATGGACACGTTGCCGCCCGAGCGCATCTGGCCGTTCTTCGCCGAGCATCCGGAATACATCGAGGAAGGCCTGGGTCTGCGGCCGAGCCAGGCCAAGGAAAGCTACCAACAGTTCCAACTGGGCCTGACCCTGCGCGTGGTCGGTACCTTCCCGGTTGTCCCGGCGGCCTGGATTCCGCGTCTGTTGGAACTGGCGCTGGGCGAGCACAAGACGCACCGGCCGCAGGCGCAACAGATCCTGGCCAAACTGCCGGACCTGGGTCCACGCGTGCTCGAGGCCTGCAGCGCCGGCAAGCAGGAACTGCGGCTGGTCGCGGTGCAGTGGCTGGTCGATCTTGACTATCGGCAGGCCCTGCCGGCCTTGCGCAAACTGCTGGCGAAGGAAAGCAAGGAGATCGTGCGGGCTGCATTGATCAGCGCGCTGGAGACCTTCGGCGACGATATCAGCACGTACCTTGCTCCGGCCAGACTGCTGGCCGAGGCTGACAAGGGCCTCAAGGCCAAAGCGCCGGCGGACATCGCCTGGTTCGATCTGGACGCACTGCCGGCCGCGAAGTGGCGAGATGGCAGCGCAGTGCCGGCGGCGGTGCTGCGCTGGTGGGTGGTGCTGGCGGGCAAGCTGAAGACCCCCGGCGGCAATCCGCTGCTCGAGCGCTATCTGGGGTTGCTGGACGCAGACTCGGCGGCCGCCTTCGGCAGGGCGGTGCTCGGCCAGTTCATCGCTCAGGACACGCGGCGGCCCTCGCTGGCGGAGGCGGAGGCCTATGCGAACGAGAACGCCGATCATCGCTTTGCCAACTATCAGCAGATGATCCAGACCTATCCGCAGTTCGCCGATCAGTACCGCGCGATGACCCGCGAGCGGATTTTCAACGAAATGAAAGCCGAGAAGCTGGGCATCTATCTGGGTTCGGCGATCGGTGCCAAGGGACTGCTGGCGCTGATCGGTCGCGTGCCGGGCCACGAGTTGGCGACGACGGTCAGCCAGTACATGCGCGATCACCATATCCGGCGGGCGCAGATCGAGGCGCTGTTGGAGGGCTTGTCGCTGAGTGACGATCCGGCCGCAATCCAGCTGCTGCTGGCGGTATCGCGTCGCCACCGGACCGCCTCGGTGCAAACAAAGGCACGGCTGCTGGTCGATCAGACCGCGCAGCGGCTGGGCTGGAGCGCCGACGAGCTGGCCGACCGCACGATTCCGACCGCCGGTCTGGACGAGACCGGCCAGCTGCAACTGGACTATGGCACGCGCCAGTTCCAGCTGCGGCTGGATCCGGAGCTGAAGCTGGAGCTGCTCAATGCCGATGGCAAACCGATCAAGGCGCTGCCGGATCCGCGCAAGGACGAAGATCCCGCGCTGGTGAAGGAGGCCAAGGCGCAGCTCGGCGCCAGCAAGAAGGAACTCAAGCAGGTACTGGGCTTGCAGACCGGTCGGCTGTACGAAGCCATGTGCGCCGGCAGGCCATGGCCGCTGGCCGACTGGCAGCAGTATCTGGCCGGCCATCCGATCGTCGGCAGGCTGGCGCAGCGGCTGATCTGGATCGAGCGGGCCGATGCTGCCGAGCGCTTGTTTCGACCCAGCGAAGATGGATCGCTGCTCGACGAGCACGACGAGGAAATCGAACTGGCGCCCGGCTCGAGCATCCATCTGGCGCACGCCGCGATCCTCTCGCCGGCGCAGGTCAAGGCCTGGCAGAAGCATCTGAAGGACTACAAGGTCAAGCCGCTGTTCGCCCAGCTCGACCGACCGCTGCCGGCGCTGACCGCGCCGGATGGCGACGTGATCGACGACCGCCTTGGCTGGAGTGCGGACAGTTTCGGCTTCCGCGGCGCCTTCACCAAACTCGGCTACCAGCGCGCGCAGGCCGAGGACGGCGGCTTCTTCTACGAGTATCACAAGGACTACAGCAGCCTGGGTATCCGCGTCTGCATCGAATTCACCGGCAACACGCTGCCGGAAGAGAATGTCGCCGCCAGTCTGCGCACGCTGGCCTTTCGGCGTCTCGGCGGCAACCGCTACAGCGTCGAGCCGTTGCGCTTGAGCGAGGTGCCGCCGGTGCTGCTGGCCGAGTCCTATGCCGACTATCACAAGGTCGCCGCGATCGGAGCCTTCGACCCGCACTGGGAAAGCAAGTCGCCATGGTGAACGCACCCAGCGCCGATCAGGCCGCACGGCTGCCGTCCGAGCGGCTTTACGCCGATGAGCTGGCGCGGCTGGCGCTGGCCGACAAGTACGCGCGGCCGCAGGGCTGGAAGCTGTCGCCGCGGGCGGTGCGCAGTTTCATCATCGGCGATCCGGCGCTGGATGTGGCGCGCAAGTTCCATGGTGACGATCCGCTGGTCGACCGCGCGATCGTCAGCCTGATGGGGCATCAGGGGCTGATGCTGGTGGGCGAACCGGGTACCGCCAAGTCCCTGCTGTCCGAACTGCTGGCGGCGGCGATCAGCGGCGATTCGGGTCTCACCGTACAAGGTACCGCCGGCACCAGCGAGGATCATCTGAAGTACAGCTGGAACTATGCCCTGCTGCTCGCCGAAGGTCCGAGCGAGCGCGCCCTGGTACCCTCGCCGGTGTACCAGGCGATGCGCGCCGGCAAGCTGGTGCGGATCGAGGAGATCACCCGCTGTGCGCCAGAAATCCAGGATGTGCTGATCTCGCTGCTGTCGGACAAGCAGCTGATCGTGCCCGAGCTGGGCGAGAGCGGCCGCTTGATGCCCCAGCGCGGCTTCAATGTCATCGGTACCGCCAACCTGCGCGACCGCGGCGTCCACGAAATGTCGGCCGCGCTCAAGCGCCGCTTCAACTTCGAGACCGTGCTGCCGCTGCGCGACAGTGACTTCGAAACCACCCTGGTGCTGGAGCGGGTCGAGCGCGAGCTGGCTGCCTGTGGCGAGCAGGTCGTCGTCGAGCGGGCGATCATCGCGCTGCTGACCACCACCTTCGCCGAGCTGCGCGCCGGCGCGACTCGCGAGGGCACCGCGATCAAGACGCCGAGCGCGGTGATGTCGACCGCCGAGGCGGTCAACGTGGCCTTTGCCGCTGCGCTGCAGGCGGCTCACTTCGGCGACGGCCGACTGGGTCCGAGCGAGCTGGTGCAGCAGTTGCGCGGCGTGGCACTGAAGGACGACCCGGACGATGTGCGCCTGCTGCGCCACTACTTCGATACCGTGACCCGCGAGCGTGGCCGCAGCGATGCGCTCTGGAAGCGTTTCCACGAGGCCTCGCGCCAGCTCTGGAGATAAGCCCCTCTGGCGCGTCCACGGTTCTCGGAGCATCATTGCGTCGGCAATTTTTCTGGCCCAGTCCTCGCCGAAAGGAGCGTGCCTTGCGTCCCCGTATCAAGTCCCTGCTGCTATTGCTTGCTGTGGTTCCGGGAGTCGTTCTGGCTGGCGCTGATTTGGCCCGGGCGGGATCGGCGAAGATCTCCTCCGAGCTTGAATCCGAGGTACAACTGGGTCAGGCGCGGCAGTTCATGGTAGTGCTGACCGACCGCGCAGATCTGTCCGCAGCCGAGGCCCTGCGAACGAAAGCCGAGAAGGGCCAGTACGTCTTCGACACGCTGCGAGAGACCGCCCAACGCACCCAGGCACCGCTGATCGAGTGGCTGGAGGGGCGTGGCTATAGAGTGCAATCCTTCTTCATCGACAACCAGCTGCTGGTCGAGAGTGCCGAAGGCACGGCGGTGCGCGAGTCGGATCTGGGTGATCTGGCTTCCCTGCCCAGCGTGGCGAGTGTGGTACCTGTGCGCTCCGCCTGGGTTGAGGACGCGTTGCCAAGGAGAGCGGTGGACCTGCCCAGGCCCGAGGCTGGCGTGGTCTTCAATCCCAACATCGTTTCGCTCGGTGTGGTTCCCTTGCACGAAGCCGGCGTTCGCGGGCAAGGCATCGTGGTTGGCATCTCCGATAGCGGTGCCTCGGCCTCCCATCCGGCCTTGGCTGCGAACTATCGAGGTGCCGGCGCCGTCGGTCATGACTACAACTGGTTCGACCCGACGATGGCTGCGAGTCCGACGCCCATTGATACCAACGGCCACGGCACCCACGTCACCGGCGTGGCGGTGGGCAGCACCGGCAGCAATGTCATCGGTGTGGCTCCGGGCGCCGAATGGATTGCTTGCCGAGGGGTCGGTCCAGGCTCGTCCCAGGCCACCGTGTTGGCCTGTCTGCAGTGGTTTCTCGCCCCGACCCAGGTCAACGGTCAGAACCCGGACCCCGGCCGCGCGCCCCACGTCACCAATCACTCCTACATCTGTCCCTTCTGTGGGCTGGAGGTCGCCTTTGCCAACCTCAGAAGTGCCGGCATCGCCTCCGTTACCGTATCCAGCAACCAGGGCCCGACCTGTGGATCCATCTTCGATCCCGGGACCTACCAGGGCGTGTTGACCATCGGCGCAACCGACCAGGCCGGAGGTCGCGACGCGGCATTGGGCGAGTACAGTGGTCGCGGCCCGCTGGACGATGGTGAAGTGAGACCGCACCTGGTGGCGCCGGGCACGGCAGTGGTCTCGTCCGAACCCGGCGACGGCTACGGTGAGCGCACCGGGACCTCCCATGCCAGCCCTCATGTCGCCGGCATGATCGCCTTGCTCTGGTCCGCGCGTCCTCAACTGGTGGGTTCGGTGGCTGCGACCGAGAGCCTGCTGTTCAACTTTGCCTACCCTCGCCTGGATAACGAAGCCGCCTGTCCGAGCGCGACCGCGATCCCGAACAACCTCTACGGCTGGGGGTTTCTGCAGGTGCCGCTGCCGATATTTGCCAATGGTTTCGAGTCGAACTAACCCGAAGCAGCCGATTGACCAGGGATCGGCTGTCCACACCCTGGAACGCTTGTCGGCAGCCAGGCAGCTGGAATCGTCGCTGCGCGACCTGGCCGATGTGAGTCCTGGCGACGAACATTGTTGAACCATCCGGGCTAGCCGGCGTGTCGGTTCAGGCCCTAGCGCCAAGTCCGCCCGACGCCTTGCCGCAGCGGGTCGCTCTGGCGCAGCAGCGGCTGCATGCCGGTCCGCTCTACTTCGCGCCGATTCGCCAC
>DAIMJK010000172.1:0-7874 GCA_036722245.1 Lysobacterales bacterium | reverse complement strand
CCCACACCGCCACAACAAGTAATTCACGAACAGCCAAAAGCGCTTGAAGGCCGGGTTGCGGGTCTGGCCGTGGTGGTAGCGGTAGTAGATCTGCTGGGCAATGCCGGCCAGGCGGAACAGGCCGTAGACCTCATAGAAGCGCCAGTCCTGGACTTCGATGCCGCGGCGCTGGCAGTAGTAGTCGAGCACCTCACGGCGAGTCAGCATGCCTTTGAGGTGGGTTGGCTGACGACGGGTGGACTGAGCGAGGAAGTCGTCGCCGGCCTCGACCCAGTAGGCTAGGCTGTTGCCCAGATCCATCAGTGGGTCACCCAGCGTGGCCAGCTCCCAATCCAGCACAGCGACGATGCGCGTCGGATCGTTGCGGTCCAGCACCAGGTTGTCGAAGCGGAAGTCATTGTGGGTCAGGCAGATCTGCTCGTTCTCCGGCAGGTTGGCCTGCAACCAGGCCATGATCCTCTCGCCCTTGCCGACGTTCCAGGTGCGCGCCTTGCGATAGCGTTCGCTCCAGCCGTCGATCTGGCGCCGAGTGTAGCCGGTGCCCTTGGCCAGGCCGCTCAGCCCGGCGGCGGCGACGTTCACCTCATGCAGCTCAATCAACGCATCGAGGGCGTTGTGGCACAGCTGTCTGGTCTGCTCCGGCGTCAGTTGCACATCACGCGGCAGGTCCTTGCGCGGAATGACGCCGTCGATCCGCTGCATGATGAAGAACTCTGCCCCGATCAGGCTGGGGTCGTCGCTATAGGCATAAACCTTGGGCACCAGCGGATAGACCGGCTTGAGCGCGTCCAGCAAGCGGTACTCGCGACCCATGTCGTGGGCACCCCTGGCCTTGGTGCCGGCCGGTGGACGGCGCAGGATCAGGTCATGGCCCGGATACTTGAGTCTATAGGTCCAGTTCGATGCGCCACCGCTGTACTGGCTCACCTCGGCCTGCCCGACCAAATCGGGCAATTGGGTCTTCAGCCATGGATCCAGCCGCGTCAGATCAAGCGCTTCTTCGGCCCTGCTCACCGCAGTCATCCTCAGCGCCCCAGTTGCGGCGCCAGCAACGCGGCGTACTTCTTCAGTTCCACCCTGGCGATCATTGCCTTGTGCACCTGGTCGGGCCCATCGGCCAACCGCAGTGATCGCGCCATCGCGTACAGATTGGTCAGCGGCGTGTCCTGGCTCACTCCGGCGCCGCCATGCATCTGCATCGCCTCGTCGACGACCCGCTGCAGCACGTTCGGCGCGATGACCTTGATCGCCGAGATCTCGGTCAGCGCCTGCAGCGCACCGACCTGATCGATCTTCCAGGCCGCGTAGAGCGTCAGCAGCCGGGCCTGATCGATCGCCATCCGCAGATCGGCGATGCGCTCACGGTTGCCATCGAGCAATATCAGGGGCTTGCCGAAGGCGACCCGCCTGCAGCCACGCTCGATCATCAGACTCAGTGCGCGCTCGGCCGCGCCAATGCAGCGCATGCAATGATGGATGCGGCCCGGCCCCAGTCGCCCCTGCGCGACCTCGAAGCCGGTGCCCAGACCGTGGATCAGGTTGGCCTTCGGTACCCGCACCTGATCAAAGATCACCTCGCCGTGGCCGAAGGGAGCGTCGTATTCGCCCATCGCCGGCAGCATCCGCACGATGCGTACGCCGGGTGCATCCAGCGGCACCAGCACCATGCTGTGACGGTGATGACGATCGGCCTGCGGGTCCGATAGCCCCATGAATATCGCCAGCTTTGCCTTCGGATGGCCCAGACCGGTGGTCCACCACTTGTGGCCATGGACGATCAGATCGTCGCCGTCAGGCGTGATGGTGGCCTGCATGTTGGTTGCATCGCTGGAGGCCACGGCCGGCTCGGTCATGGCGAAGACCGAGCGGATCTCGCCGGCCAGCAGCGGGGTCAGCCACTGCGCCTGCTGATCGGCGTTGCCGTAGTGGTACAGCACCTCCATGTTGCCGGTATCCGGCGCATTGCAGTTGAACACCTCCGGTGCCAGCAGGCTGTGGCCAGTCGCTTCGGCGATCGGTGCGTACTCCAGCGTGGTCAGGCCGGCGCCGAGTTCGGCATCAGGCAAGAACAGATTCCACAGTCCGGCCGCCTTCGCCTTGAGCTTCAGCTCCTCGACTTGCGGCAGCACGCGCCAGTTGCGCCAGTCCTCGCCCATCTCGCGCGCGTTCTGCAGGCAGGCCGCCTCGACCGGTAACACGTGTTCGGCAATGAACTGGCGTGCCTGGCTTAGGAGCGTCTGGCAGCGATCACTGGGCATGAAATTCATCGGCTACACCTGGTCGGGAGAGGGCTGTGTATTTTTACCGCGTTTGAACTAAGCATGGACGGCGGCGAGGCGCCACCATCCGGTCCGGATCCATTCTGGACCATTGCGGCGGATGATTACGAAACTCTGCGCCCGGCAAAATGGCATCCAGTTGTCCCATTGGCGCGGTCAAGCACACGTAAACAAATAACTTCGACCGCTGCAATTGGAGTACTTCGGTAGATCTCAGCCGTTAGAATTCGCGCCGTATTCTCTTTCCGGCTTGCCTGCAGTGGCTCCCGCCCCCATTTCATTGCAACGATCGACAGCCGCCAGCCGCTTGCTGTGGCTGCTGTGCGCGCTGGCATCGATCGTGATGGGCACCGCCCACGCCGACGACGACAGCTCTACCCTGCCCCGTCATCCACTTGAGCGCCAGGCACTGGTCGATCCAAAAGCGGCCCTTACCGCCATCACGGCCGCGCTCGAGCTGGCGGAGGGCTCACTGGACCCGCGAGAACATGCGCTGCTACAACTGGCCCGCGCCAATGCCTGCCGAGTCATCGCCAACTGGCCCTGCCAGCGCGACGCGGGAATGGAGGCCAGCCGCCTTGCCGAGGCCGCCGGCGATCCGGTGTTGAAAGTCCGCGGCCTCATCGCCGAAGCGCGCGCCGCCATTGCGATGCAGGACTACGGGCTGGGCGAGGAGCGCCTGGCAGACGCCGAGATCGTGCTCAAGGCCCATCCACACCCGGAATTGGAAGCCGACGTCGCGCTGGGTTATTCGTCGATGAGCCACGCGCTCGGAAAGCATGCGGTCGCGGCGGACTATGCACGGCGCGGCCTGGAGGCGCTGCAGGATCCAAATCGGGCGCTGCCGATGCACGTGCGGCTGCTGCGCAATCAAGCCCGTGCCCTTGCTCAGCTGGGTGAACTTGAGCGTGCCCGGATATTGCTGGCGCAAGCATCAACCACGGCGCGACGCTTCGAAGATCCCAAGCTCCGAGCCGAGCTCTATCTGGAGCGAGCCCGACTGGCGCGTCTGGATCAGGACTACGCCGGCCAGGTTGAGCTCGGCACCGAAGTGATGGCGCTTGGGCGCACGCTGCGCAACAGCCAACTGCTGGGACTGGGGCGCGAAGTACTGGCGTTGGCGGAAGTTGATGCCGGCAATCAGGATCAGGCCATCGAATCCCTGCAGCTGGCCTATGCCGAGTTCAGGGACCTCAATCTCCACCGCGATCAGTTGCGCGTAGGACGCCTGCTGCTGCTGCAACTGCTCGAGCGCGGCAGCACGGCCGAGTCAGTGGATGCGATCGAGCGCTTGATCCGCGAACTGATGGCGCTGGAGGAGAACGTCATCCAGGCCGATCGCGCGCAGTCGGCTGCCGAGTTCCAGTCGCGGCTGGACTACGTGCAGCAGCAAGCCGAAGTAGTCCGGCTGGAAGCCGAGGCGCAGATCAACGAGCAGCGCGCGCAGCAATTGGTCGAGGTTGAGCGGATCAGCCGCTGGCTGGCCTGGGCAACCCTGGCCGGGTTGTTGATCCTGCTCGTGTTCTTCATCGGTCAGCGGATGAGCAATCAGCGCTTGAAGCGCACCCTGACGGAGTTGCGGCAAAGCCGCTCGCAGGCACGCGAGTTCCTCGGGCTGAGCTCCGGTCTGGTCTGCCTGCACGATCTGGACGGGCGGATCGTGGATCTGAATCCCAGCGCCGCGCAGGCCCTGGGTGTCACAGAGGAGGAGCGGCCCGCGCGCGGACTGACCGATCATGTCGTCCCTACCCCAGATGCCGATGTAGCGCGTTATCTGGCCAGACTCGGCCAACACGGGCATGCTGAAGGCACGCTGCGCTTTCGCCGGGCCGACGCCAGCCATGCGCATTGGCGCTATTCTGCCCGCGTGCTGGGCGAGGAAAGCGACCGCAGACTGGTGATCCTGCAGGCGGTCGATGTCACCGATCAGGTTCAGCAGACCGAGGAACTGCGCAGCATGGCGCTGCACGATCCGCTCACCGGCTGCTTCAACCGCCGCTATCTGAACCTGTTCGAGTTGCAGCAGCGCGAGCAGGGCTGGACCGCGGTGGTCATCGATCTGGACCAGTTCAAGCAGGTCAACGACGAACGTGGCCACGACTACGGCGACCAGGTACTACGGGACTTCGGCAGCTTCCTGAAGACTCAGGCGCGCTCGGTGGACGCGGTGGTGCGCTCTGGCGGCGATGAGTTCGTGTTGCTGCTGCCGCAACCCGATCCGGAGGCCGCCCGCTCCCTGCTGCACCGGCTGCAGCAGCACGCGGCGACAGCCAGTTCTGCCTTCAGCATGGGCTTTGCCGTGCGCAACGGCAACGAGAGCCTGGCCAGCACCATCGACCGCGCCGACCGCAGCATGTACAGGCACAAGGACAGGCGCAGGAACAGGGCGTAGACAGGCCGTTCCAGTAGCCGGTTTCGGTGATCAGAGCAAGGGGCCGAGAAGAGCAAGGGCCCAGGGCCCAGGGCCCAGAAGAGCAAGGGCTCAGGGCCCAGCGAGGTCAAGAGCCGACTTGAGGCCAGTCCAGACACGATGGCAGCGCGAAGAATTCCGTACACGCCGACTGGGCCCTGTGCCCTGGGCCCTCACTCCTTTGCAGGTACCTCAAGACATCAGCTTGAATCGCACCCTCTGCAGTCGGCCCATGGCCCTTCTGCCCCTTGATGCGGTTCGCCGAGCTCACCGACATCCTACGCGCTTGCCTCAGCTCTTCTGGGCCCTTGTTTGTAGCCTTTCACTGGCCACCGGAACTTCCCCTAACGCTCCCCCAGCCAGCGATGGATCGCGCTGGGCACTTCGCGCTGGGCGCGGGAGGAGACGTAGATGCCGATGTGACCGCCGCGAAAAGCCAGCACCTCGTAGTCCCTGGTGCCGACCAGATCCTTCATCGGGATCGACGCGCTCGGCGGCACCAGGTGATCCTGTTCGGCGTAGATGTTCAGCACCGGCATCGTCACGTTCTTCAGATCGACCGCGTCCTCGCCGATGACCAGTCCGCCCTTGACCAGCTTGTTGCCCTGGTAGAAATCCTTGATGAACTGACGGAAAGCTTCGCCGGCCTGATCGGGGGAGTCGAAGATCCACTTTTCCATCCGCAGGAAGTTCTCCAGTTCCAGCTTGTCGTCGAGGATGTCGACCAGTCCGACGTACTTCTGGTGGTTCAGGCGGAACGGCTTGAGTGTCAGGTAGCAGTAGTTCATCAGGTCGGCCGGCACATTGCCGAGCGAATCGACGAAGGCGTCCACGTCCATGCCACGCGTCCAGTGGCTGAGCATGTTGTCCGGCGTATGGAAATCGACCGGGGTGACCATCGTGATCAGATTCTGCACCCTGTCCGGATGGATCGCCGCGTAGCACAGACTGAAGGCGCCGCCCTGGCAGATGCCGAGCACGTTGATCCGGTCCAGTCCGTGCCGCTCGCAGACCGCTTCGACGCAGCGATGGATGTAGCCGTTGATGTAGTCGTCCAGATTGACGAAGCGGTCGGCCCGGTCCGGATAACCCCAGTCGATCAGGTAGACGTCTTCGCCCAATGCCAGCAGATTGCGCACCAGCGAGCGGTCTTCCTGCAGGTCGACCATGTAGGGCCGATTGACCAGCGCGTAAACGATCAGCAGCGGCACCTTGCTGGTTGGCTTGCGCTCACCGCGAAAGCGATACAGCACCAGCTTGTCTTCGCTGTAGATCGCTTCCTTGTCGGTGACGCCGAAATGCACCTCATCGACGCTGCTCAGGGTACTGAGCGCCGCGCCGATCTTGGACTGGTAGCGCAGCGCCTCGTTGATCAGTGCCTCAGGCTTGAAGTTGATCGCTTCCATCGCTTACTTCCCCTTCGCGGTGCGGGTGGTGGAACGGGCCGCAGGCTTGGCGGTGCGGGCTGGCTTGGCCTTGCTCGCCGGCTTTGCGGCCGCCTTGACCGCGCGCGATGTCGCTGGGCTGGTTGATTTCGCAGGCTTTGATGGTGCCACCGGCCTGGTCGACACCGCCGGCTTGCGGCCGGATGCGGCGCGCCGCGGAGCGACCGGCAGATCATCGTCGTCGTGACCGGCGCCGTGCTGGCTGGCTTTCAGTGCAGCCAGCTCCCGGCGCAACTGGTCGATCTCGCCCTTCAGGCTGCTGATCGCCGGGTGATCATCGCCGCGCTTGGCGGCTCGCCGCAGTTCATGCACCCGAGCCTCGAGCGTGTTGATCTCGCTGCGGGTCGGGATACCGAGCGTACCGCTGAACTGCTCCACCACGCGCTGAATCTTCAGCCGCAGATCGGACTGGGCGTTGACCAGATCGCCGTAGACGACCCGGAACTCGGCACTCAGCGCGGTCTCGGCGTAGGCCTCTTCCAGGCCGTCGATGAACAGATCGTACAGCGCGCGCATGTCGTCCACGCGGCGCGCGCCCGGCTCGAAGCGGGCCGCCAGCTTGTCCTGAAAACGCTCCAGGCCGCCTTCCAGGGCCTTGGCGATCAGCGCGCCATAGCGCTGGTTGGCGTCCTTAAGTCTTTCCTGCGCAGCCGACAGTGCCTGCGCCTGCTCGGTGTACTCACGCGCCATCCCGAAGGCCGGCATGCGTGACCAACCCTGCGCCTGCTCGCGCATCGGCTCGACCGACTCCTGCCACCATTTCAACGCATTGGTGAACTGCTCACCGAGCGGGCTGCCGGCAAAAGGCATCGCCGAGGCAAAGGGACTGGCGATGCGCAATTCCTCGACCATCCGCTGCGCCGCACTGCGCAGATCATCGGCGCCAAAACTGCCCGGATTGCTGGCGATCTGCTGCAGAAAGTTCAGATAGCCGCGACCGTGGTCGAGCAACTGATCCAGAACATTGTTCATGTCCGACTGGCCGGGGCCACCACGGAACATGCGTGACCACTGCTCCAGGCCCTCGTGCCAGGGCGCGGCAGTCTGCTCGGCCTGTACTCCCTGCATTGCCTGCCGGGTCAGATCCTGCCAGCCTTTCCAGTATTGCTGACTCGTCTTGAGCCAGTCTTCGCCTGACTTTTGCGCTGCCATCACTTTCTCTCCCAACGGGGATTCCAGCCCGCCATGCTAGCAGAGCGCTTGCGTCCTGCTGCACTGCATCAACGAGCAATGACCGAGGCGCCTGAGCGGCCAGCGCCCTGAAACGACAAGGGGCCGGCAAGCCGACCCCTTGTGTACCGCCTTCACAGCGCCAATCAGGCCTGTGCGGCAACTTCCTTCGGCTGCGCTGCGGCGTCCTTGGCGCGAGCCGCGGCGTCCTTGGCCCGAGCGGACAGATCCTCACGGATACGCGCCTTCTTGCCGGACAGATCACGCAGGTAATACAGCTTGGCCGCACGGACCTTGCCGCGACGCTTGACCTCAACCGACTCGATCGCCTGGCTGTACGCCTGGAATACGCGCTCGACGCCTGTGCCGTGGGAGATCTTGCGCACCGTGAAGGCCGAGTTCAGACCGCGATCGCGCTTGGCAATAACGACACCCTCATAGGCCTGCACACGCTCGCGCGTGCCTTCCTTCACCTTCACGTTGACGACCACCGTGTCACCCGGGCCGAACTGCGGAAGCTGACGATTCATTTGCTCGGCTTCGAGCGCCTGGATGATCTTGCTCATGGTT
>DAIMJK010000171.1:0-7887 GCA_036722245.1 Lysobacterales bacterium | reverse complement strand
GTCGATTTCAATTACATGACCGGTGCGGAAAGGCCGCAGCATGATGATCATGACACCGGCGGCGAGATTGCCGAGCGAGTCCTTCAACGCCAGGCCGATCGCCAGGCCGGCCGCACCCAGCACGGTCAGCAGGGTCGCCGCCGGCACGCCCACCTTGTCCAGCGCCACCACGACGGCAAGCACGCTGAGGATGCCCAGGCTGAGGGTGCGCAGGAACTGCGCCACCATCGCGTCGACCTTTCCCCGCTGCAGCATCCTGTGCAGCAGGGTTGACAGCCGCCGCGCCAGGAACAGGCCGACCAACAGCAAGACGAGCGCCAGCACCAGGTTGAGCAGTATGCCCCGCAGCATATCCATCGCATCGGCGCCAATCAGATCGGTCAGAAACTCCATACCGCCTCCTTGGTCGTCAGGGACTCGCAAGGGTAGCGGCAAAGTTGGCAAGGCGTCGCGAAGAGGCGATGCGGGCCCTGATGACCAGATAGGGCTTACAGAGCAAGAGCTTGTCACCACAAAGGACACAAAGGACACGAAGGAAGAGCAAGAGCTGATTACCGCTGGCGCAGATGAGCCCTCGTCCGAAGTGAGCGCGTCGCCATCTGCATGCCCGGAACGCTTCAGGTAGTGCGCCAACGTCGATCGCTGGGATCTTCCTGGACAAAACACGGATTGATCTCCACAGCGTCGCTGGTCATCTAGCTAACGCCCTTGCTCTCCTTTGTGTCCTTTGTGTCCTTCGTGGTCAATCGGCTCTTCCAGCTTTTCAGCTCTTCCAGCTCTTCAGCTGGCGCGACGTGTCAAACGGGCAAGCGGATCCGGAAGCGAGCGCCGCCTTCGCTGGTGCTGTCGGCGCGGATCTGGCCGCCGTGTTCGTCGATGATCCGCTTGACGATTGCCAGGCCCAGGCCCGAGCCCTTCGGTTTGGTGCTGACGTAGGGTTCGTAGATCCGGTCCAGGATGCTCGGGTCGATGCCCGGACCGTTGTCACTGATGCTCAGCTCGACGAAGTTGCGCGAGGATTCGCTCACCACGGTGGCATTGATCTGCAAGCGCACGGTCGCTGGCGCCGGCTGCGCTTCGCAGGCGTTGCTGATCAGATTATGCAAGAGCTGGCGGATCCGGCCTGAATCCAGCCGCAGTGCCGGCAGCTCCGGTTCCAGGCCGAGCACGAATTCCAGCCGCTGTTCGCCGCGGTAGAGTTCGACGATTTCGGCCACCAGCGGTGCCAGCGCCTGCCGCTCGGGGCGCAGGCGCGGTGCCCTGGAATAGTCGCTGAAGGCGTTGACCATGGTCTTGAGCGCATCAACCTGGTTGACAATGGTCTGGGTGGCGCGATCCAGCACCTGGCCTTCCTCGGGGCCCAGCCGGGCCAGATAGCGGTGCCGTAGACGCTCGGCGGCAAGCTGGATCGGGGTCAGCGGGTTCTTGATTTCGTGCGCCAGCCGGCGTGCCACTTCGCCCCACGCAGTCTCGCGCTGGTGCCGACCCACCTCGCTGGCATCATCGAAGATCGCGACCAGACCGCCATCCTCGGGCAACCGCGCGGCGCGCAGGAACAGACGCCGCTCGTCGGCCAGCGCCACTTCCTCGCGCCACTCGGCCGAACCGCCCAGATAGCCGCGCTCAAGTGCCGCGAACAGTGGTGCGGCCCCCGGCAGCGCGACCGTCATCTCGGCTATGGACAGGCCTCGCAGTCCGAGCAGTTCGGATTCGAGCAAGTCATGCGCGGCGCCGTTGGCGGTGGTCAGGCGAAATCGCGCATCGACGCTGATCACGCCCGAGCTGATCCGCTCGATCACCGCAGCGAGGTAGGCGCGCTCTGTTTCCAGCTCGGCCTGGCCGGCGCGAACGCGCTGGTCGGCCTCACCCAGTCGTCGGGTCATGCGGTTGAAGGCCCGCGCCAGCGCGGTCAGCTCGTCGTCCCCCTCCTCGTTGAGCTGGACCGCAAGATCGCCGTTGGCGACCGCCTCGGTGGCGGCGGCCAGACGCTGGATTGGCTGGCTGATTCGGCGTGCCACGACCAGCGCGAGAAAGACCGCGCCCAATGCGCTGGCGAGCAGGACGAAGCTGAGTACCGCGCTCAGCGTATAGCGCAGCGCGTCGCGCAGATAGCTCAGCCGTTGATAGGCCCGTGCCTGGTCCTCGATTCGCTGCGCCAGCGTTTGCAGCACCGGATCGAGCGCAAAGCGTGCCTGCAGGAGCGGTGCATTGCGGCCGCCTCCCAGCGCCAGCACCTGATGCAGCACGAAGCCGTCCTCGCGCGGTTCGAGCTGGAACAGGTAGTCGCGCTCGCCCACATGCGCGGCCGGGACCAGCTCCGGATAGCGCGGCAGGACGAAGCGCGGATCGGCTGCAAAACTCGCCAGCACACTGCGGTCAGCGGCAAACAGCGACAACTCCACCGCGCCCAGTTCATCCAGGGCCTCCAGCAGCAAGTCGTCACGCGCCAGTGGCCGCTCACGCAGCCTGCTTGCCAGCGCACGCAAGGCGATCTGGTGGCGTTGCTGTTCAAGTTCCATCACCCGCTGCGGCACCGCCAGTGCATTCTGGAAGCCCTGTGCGATGTCCGGTACGAACCAGCCCTCGATCGAGCTGTGGATGAATTTCAGCGCTGCCACGTAGAGCAGCAGCAGTGGCGGCAGGGCCACCAGCAGCATTTGCCGCAGCAAGCGCCAGGACAGGCGGGCGCCGGCTTCCTTGCGCCGGGCCGCCTGGATCAGCCCGAGTAGTTGCTGCGCCGAAGCGGCCAGCACGATCAGTAGCGCTACCGCAGCGCTGCCGATGACCCAGCCCGAGGACGGATCCAGTCGTGGCTGCAGCGCCGCGCCCGAGCCATCGAGCAGCAGCGCCAGCGCGCCGAGCCAGATTGCCGCCAGCCAGGGCAGCAGATGCCAACCGCGGCGGTGCGCTGCGGACTCGCTCATGGCACCTCCTGCCAGTCACTGTCCAGCTGCCAGGCCGCGCGCAGCCGCGCCGGCAGGCGCAAAGGCGCCGGTAGTTCGGCGTGATCCAGGCGCACCCGCAGCTGCCATTGGCCGTCGCGCTGCAGACGCAGCGGCAACGGCTGTTCGAAGGCACCGAGCAGCGCGGCGCGAAAGGCGAACTGGCGCGGCGGCTGGCCGTCGACCCGGAGCAGATAGCGCTGCAGTAGCGGTGCGTAGCGCAGTTCAGCCCGCTGCCGGTCAACCACCGCACCGCAACGACCCGGACAGGCGCGCCATTCGAAAACGAAGGGCAGGCCGACCCCCTGCTCCAGTGCCTGCAGCGGCTCTTCCGCCAACCGCAGGTCCAGTCGCAGCCGCAATCCAGGTTCGGCTTGACTGCCGGTCCATTCCATCGACCGCACCTGCAGGCTGCTCTCCTGCGCCAGGCCGATGCCGGCCTGAATCAGCAGCGCAGCCAGGAGCAGTCGGCAGTGGGCCAGCATGCTGCTCAATCCGTACCGTGTTGCAGGACCGCGTAGTAGAAGCCGTCCTCGTCGTCTTCGCCCGTGAGGCGCTGGGCGCCGTGGCGCAGCCGACGCGCGGGCATCGCCTCCGGGAAGCTGCAGCATGCCTGCGGCTGGCGCTCCAGAAAGGCCGCCAGCACTTGCTCGTTCTCCTGCGGGAAGATCGAACAGGTCGCGTAGAGCAGGCGACCGCCCGGCGCGAGCAGTGGCCACAAGGCATCCAGCAATTCGCCCTGGGTCCGGGCCAGGCTGTCCAGGTCGGAAAGCCGGCGCAGCCACTTGATGTCGGGGTGGCGACGCGCCACGCCGCTGCCACTGCAGGGCGCATCGACAAGGATGCGATCAAAGGGTGTGCCGTCCCACCATTGGTCCGGCTGGCGCGCGTCGGCCACGCGCAGCTCGATCTGCGGATCGTCCGCGCCATCAAACAACTTCAAGCGCCGCAGGGTCTGGCGTACACGCTCCAGCCGTTCGGGGTCGACATCCAGTGCGACCATCGCGGCCAGTCCGGGGCAGCGCTCGAGTAGATGCGCGGTCTTGCCACCGGGCGCGGCACAGGCGTCGAGTACCCGCATGCCGGCAGCCGGGGCCAGACACTCCACCACGCGCTGAGCCGCGGCGTCCTGCACCGACACGGCGCCGGTCTCGAATCCCGGCAGCAGCTCAACCGCGCGAGGCGGATCGATCCGGAAGGCGTCAGGCAGTGTCGGATGAATCTGGCAGACCAGCACGGCATCGTCGGCATAGCGCTGCAGCAGTGCCGTGCGCTCGTTCTGACGCCGATTGCAGCGCAACCACAGCGGCGCGCGGGCGTCGTCGGCTCGCAGCAGCGCTTCGGCCTGCTCCGGCCAGGCCGCCTGCAGCGCGTCGATCCACCAGCGCGGATGCTCGAACGCAGCAGTCTCCTCTTCGTCAACGTTGGCATGCAGGCTGTCGGCCTCGCGCAGATAACGCCGCAGCAGCGCGTTGACCAGTCCGGACTGGCGCTCCAGCCCCAGCCGCCGGCTTTCGGCCACGGTTTCGGTGACCGCCGCATGCGAGGGCCGTTGCAGCCAGCGCAGATCGGCAAGGCCAGTCAGGATAAGCGCGTCCAGCAGCACCGGCCGCGAGCGCCCCGGATCGCTCAGCAGGCGATTCAGCAGCGCCCGTCCTGAACCCAGATGACGAACCGTGGCGTAGGCCAGCGCCTGCGCGAAAGGCCGCGCATCGGCCGGTAGCCGCAGCTCGGACAAAGCGCGATCGAGCGCATGGCCGGACAGCACCGCGGCGACCGCGCGCGCCGCGCCCGCGCGGCCGGCGCTCACCGCCGCAGCTCCTGGCGGGCGTTGAGATATTCGCTGGCCGTCAGCGCCCGACCGCCAGCGCGCTGCAGTCGAAGCAGGCGCAGGCTGCCCACGCCGCAAGCCACTTCCAGCCCACCGCGATCGGCGCGCAGGATGCCGCCCGGCGTGCCCTTGCCTTCGGCCAGCGCCACCTGATGCAGTTTGACCCGCTCACCGGCCAGATCGGCTTCGGCCATCGGCCACGGTTGCAGGGCGCGCACCTGGCGCTCGATCTGCGCCGCCGGGCTGGTCCAGTCGACTTGACCGTCAGCCCGTTCGATCTTGCTGGCGTAACTCACGCCCTCCTCGGGCTGAGCCCGGGCTGGCGGCAGGCGGCCGGCGAGCAGGGCCTGCAGGCCCTCGAGCAGCACCTCGGCGCCGAGCCCGGCGAGCCGATCGTGCAGACTCAGAGCTGTCTCGTCCGTGCTGATTGCGCAAGCGCGCTCGATCAGCACCGGGCCGGTATCCAGCCCTCGCTCCATCTGCATCAGGCACACGCCGGTCTGGTCGTCACCGGCCAGCAGGGCCCGCTGGATCGGTGCCGCACCGCGCCAGCGCGGCAACAGGCTGGCGTGAATGTTCCAGCAGCCATGGCGAGGCAGCGCCAGTACCGCCGGCGGCAGGATCAGGCCGTAGGCGATCACCACCAGCAACTCTGGCGCGAGCGCAGCCAGTTCGGCCTGGGCCGCCGGATCGCGCAGCGACAGCGGCTGGTACACCGGCAGGCCCAGTTCGAGCGCCCGCTGCTTGACTGGCGAGGCGCTGAGCTTGCGACCGCGCCCAGACGGTCGGTCAGGTTGGGTATAGACCGCCACTGGCGCGTGATCTGCACCGACCAGCACATTCAGGCAGGGCAGCGAGAACGCCGGCGTGCCGGCGAAAACGATCCGCGGCGGCGCGGTCGGCGTGGGCGCGCTCAATCCGCCCCAACCGGCAGCGCCTCGGCTTCGCGGGCGCGCTTGGCCAGCCGCTTGCGGATCAGCTGACGTTTGAGCGGGGACAGATAATCGACAAACAGCTTGCCTTGCAGATGATCCATCTCGTGCTGGATGCAGACCGCCAGCAGACCCTCAGCCTCGACCTTGATGGCCTCGCCATTGCGGTCCAGCGCGCTGACCGTGATTTTTTCCGCCCGCGCCACATCGGCAGTCACGCCGGGCACCGACAGACAGCCCTCCTGGCAGGTCTGGATGCCGTCGCGGGCGATGATCTCGGGATTGATCAGCACCAACTGGCCGCTGCGATCATCGCTCACATCGGCTACCAGCAGGCGGCGATGGACGTTGACCTGAGTCGCCGCCAGGCCGATGCCGGGCGCGTCGTACATGGTTTCGAACATGTCATCGATGAGCCGGCGGAGGGCGTCATCGACCACTTCCACGGGCGCGGCGCGCGTGCGCAGGCGGTCGTCGGGAAATTCCAGGATGGTCAGCTTGGCCATAGTGCGATCATGTCTGTTCAGCAGTAAAAGGGGCACTCCGGTGGAGATTCCGGGCCGGAAGCGAAGGCTCCCACGCAGCCGCCGGTGCCGCAAGTGGGCCGCGGTGCAGAAGCAGATGCGGCACTTTTGTGGCCCGGAAGTGCGGAAAATGGCGAACGCCACGCAAAAGCTTGCATCAGCGCTCGTTTTCTCGGCGTGATAGTTGTACTACACTGCGACGGCCCTTGGGGAATCAGGCAGATGGGCGTCATGCTTAAAAAATTACTTGCAGTGTTCGCTGGAACTTGGCTGTTGGCCGGGTTCGTTGTAGCCGCAGAGTTGCGCCCTGACCATCCGGACACCTACACGGTTCGGCGTGGGGACACCCTGTGGGACATTTCTGCGCGTTTCCTGAAGAGTCCGTGGCTCTGGCCCGAAATCTGGCAGGCCAACCCGCAGATCCAGAATCCGCATCTGATCTATCCAGGGGACGTGATCTCTCTGGTCTACATCGACGGCAAGCCGCATCTGGTCGTCGACGGACCCAGCGGGGAGGATCGGCTGTCGCCACAGGTGCGGCGCGAATCGCTCGACGCGGCGGTACCACCGGTGCCGCTGTCGGACATTCGTGCCTTCCTCGACAGACCACGAATCCTCAGCGAGGACGAGGCCGCCAACGCACCCTATGTGGTGGGGCTGGAGGAAAATCGACTGATCGGCTCGCGCGGCGAACTCGGTTATGTGCGCGATCTGGGTGACGCTCGGGTCGGTGACCGCTTCCTGGTGGCGCGACCGACGCTGACCTATACCGATATGCCCAATGACGGCCGCCGCGGCGCCACCATCGGCGGGACCAAGGTGATGGAGTGGCAGCGCGACTCCAGCCTGCCTCTGCGTCCAGCCTCGCATTGGGCCTTCATCGACTGGTTCTACGAGCGTGATGCCGAGTTGCTCGGCATCGAAGTGCTGGTCGTGGGCACCGCGACGGTGTCGCAGCTCGGTGATCCGTCGATCGTCTATCTCACCTACAACGACGTCGAGATCAAGCGCGGCGATCTGCTGCTGCCCTTTGAAGACACCGAGTTCGACCTGAGCTACATGCCGCGGCCGGCGCAGCAGGTGCCGGAAAACATGAGCGTGATCGCCTTCACCGGCCCGCTCGAGGCGGTCGGTCCGCGTGAAGTGGTCGTGCTCAATCGCGGTGATCGGGACGGCGTCGAGAATGGCCAGGTCTATGCGATCTACCAACCCGGCGAAACCATCCGCGACACCGTGGCGCACCCGAAGAACTCCTTCAAGAGCTTCTGGCGCACCAAGTCGGCACAGGTCACGCTGCCGGAGGAGTATGTCGGTCACGTCATGATCTTCCGCACTTTCGACGCGGTCAGCTACGGACTGGTCATGGACGCGGTCAAGCCGACCAACCTCGGCGCGGTGCTGCGCACTCCGGTCGAGTAAGCCAGCGCTCGATTCAGGCAACATCCGATCGTGGCAACGAGCGCTAGGCTACGTTCCGCAGCAGATCTATCTGTCGGACGACACCGTGGCGTCGAATATCGCTTTTGGATTGCCCAAAGAGCGAATCGATATGGCCGCGGTCGAGCGGGCAGCCTCGCTCGGGCTGGTCCGGACGGTGACGTCCGGGTTGCGCCAGGCCGTGGTGCCGGCCGACCCCGGGACGACCGACCCCGTCCTGG
>DAIMJK010000170.1:0-7894 GCA_036722245.1 Lysobacterales bacterium | reverse complement strand
GCTTGAAGCAATGGAGCGGCAATGACAGGATGCGGGCCCCTGTTTAGCGAGGAGTGCAAGTCTTGAAATGCGCCACCTGTGGTCAGGAGGTTGGCGAGTGGCCGCCTGACATCAGCTTCCGCCGACCCGACGAGGTCTGGGTGTTGTCGCTGTCGGGCTATGGCGACCGCGTCCGCGAGGGCGACGAGCTCTGTGTGATTGATGGCGTCCGGCACTTCCTGCGCGGCGTGCTGCACCTGCCGCTCGCTGGGCGCCGGGACACCTTGGGCCTGGGCCTGTGGGTTGAAGTGGCAGCGGCAGATTTTGAGCGTTACGCGCTCTGCGTCGCCGGTGCCGACGGGCAACTGGCGCCACGTTTCCCCGGCCGTATCGCCAATGCCCTCGCGCCGTTTCCCGATGCGCTCGGGGCAGAGGTCGAGGTGCAGACCGGTGCGCCTGAGTCGCGACCGACCCTGCATTTCAGCCCAGGGTCCGAGCTCGGCCTGGCACGGGTGCAGGCCAGCGGGCTCGACGAGATGGCGCTGATTGCGATCATGCAGGCCTTCGGCCAGGGCTGGGCTTGCACCTGCACCAAAGCCACCTCGCGACCGGCCTACTGGCATTGGGTCGAGCCGGTCTGGGACACAATTTCCATCTACGACGGCGCGGAGGTTTTCCTCGAAGGCTTTGCCACGGCAGCGGATCCGTCCCGGACGCTATTCGCGGCGCACTGGTGCCAATCCGAAGTACGCAACGGTGGCTTCGAGCAATTCTTCGCCAACTCCACTGGGGTACTCGCACCGGAGGCGGTGACCGCATTCACGCGACTGGGTCTGGTGGAAGCGGCTGCGGCGGTGTCCGAAGCGATGGCCCGCCTGGGTGATCCTTACCCGCGCGAGCAGACGGCGCGCGAAGAGGCCATGGACCGACTGTATGCCAGCCTGGACGATGACGATGACGCCTACAGCGCCTTCGACGATCTCGACGGACGCTTCTACGCGGAGGTGGGCACCGACGCAGCGCGCTTTCGGGCGGCCGCCGACGCCTTTGCCGCGTCTGTCGTTTGCGTGCCTCATTAGAATCGACACCGCGATGAGCAAGGCCGGTGTCGCGCCCGGCTCAGCCTGTGCGACTGACACCGCCTCGGTGCGCGTGATCTTCTACCTTGCGCAACAGTTCGCGCAGCGTGCCGGCGGTGTTGTGGCGGGCAATGAATTGCAGCGGGGTAATCATCCGCCGTCGGCGTCCCACCCCGGCCCGCGCACCACCTCACCGGGCATCTCGCCCGTATGCTCGCCGTCGTCAAGCACCTGGACGCCGTTCACGAACACGTCGCGCACACCGGTGGCGTACTGCATGGGCTGGGCGTAGGTGGCGTGATCACGGATCGTGGCCGGGTCGAAGATCACGATGTCGGCGTGGCAGCCGACGCTCAGACAGCCACGATCCTTCAACTTCCAGTGACGCGCCGGCAGACCGGTGAGCCGATGAATGGCCTCGGCCAGGGGCATCAGCTTCCGGTCGCGCACGTAGTGGCCCAGGAAGCGTGCGACGTTGCCGTAGGCGCGCGGGTGAGTACTGGACTTCAGGAACACCCCTTCCGGGGCGGAGGACTCGGCGTCCGAGCCGAGGCTGACCCAGGGTTGGCGCAGGCCCAGTTCGACGTTCTCCTCACTCATCAGAAAGTACGCGGTGCCGACCCGCGAGTCGTCCTCGATGACCAAATCCAGCAGCGTGTCGTCGGCGGAACTGCCGCGCTCGGCGCTGACCTCCGCCAGGGTCTTGCCGGTCAGTGGCTTGAGGGCCTCGTTCTTGAAGCCGATGAACAGCACGCGCGAATCGTCCCCGGCCAGCTCACGCAGGTTCTCCCAATCGTCGGCGGGTAGCTTCATCTCCGCCTTCAGCCGCTGGCGTATCTGCGGGTCCTTGAGTCGTTCGATCATTGCCGCGTGGCCGCCGGCCTGGACCCACGGCGGCAGCGCCGCGGTCAAACCGGTGGCGCCAGCGGTGTAGGCGTACATGTTGGCGGCCACATCGATGCCTTCGGCACGCGCCGCCTCGATCCGGGCGATGGCCGCTGCCATCCGCGGCCAGTTGCGCTCGCCGGCGGCTTTCAGGTGATAGACCTCCACGTGCTGGCCAGTGGCGCGGCCGATGTCGATGGTTTCCTCCAGCGCCTGCGGAAGACGGTCTGATTCGCTCCGCATGTGCGTCACGTAGCCGCCGCCGAACTCGGCGGCGGTCTGCGCCAGTGCGATCAACTCGGAGGTCTCGGCGAAGAAGGCCGGCGGGTAGATCAGCGAGGCGCCGACGCCAAGCGCGCCCTCGGCCATCGCCTGCCGCACCAGTGCCTGCATCTGCTCCAGTTGCTCGGGACTGGGATCGACATCGTCCTCGCCCAGTTCATGGATGCGCACCGTCGTCGCACCGACGAAGGATGCAACGTTCGGAGTGATGCCACGAGCGACCAGCCAGTCGAGGTATTCGCCCAGCGTGGTCCACTCGATGTCGTACTGGATGTCGCCTTGCTGTTGCTGAGCTTCGGCCTTCATCTGCGCGTTCAGTGGCCCCATCGACCAGCCTTCGCCGAAGATCTGCAAGGTCACGCCCTGCAGGGTGTCGCTCATCGAACGACCGTCGGCAATCAGCGCTTCCGGCGCCCAGCTCAGCACATTGATGAATCCGGGTGCCACCGTCAGGCCAGACGCATCCACCTCGATGTCGCCGATGGCGCGCGTGCCCGGCGGCATCAAGGCGGCAATACGGCCTTCGGCGACGCCCACATCCAGTGTTCGCCCCGCTGCACCGCTGCCGTCGTAGACCGTACCGTTGCGGATGATCAGATCGTAGCGAGCGAGCATCTCCGGCGGATCGGTCGGCGGTCCTTCACTGCAGCCGGCCATCAGGATTGCCACAGATGCGCCCAGCCAGGCGTGGCGCGTGCGTTTGCGGGCAGCAGACTTCTCAAGCTGTCGAATCACTGGACACCCCCGGACATGATCGGTTCTGAATCGCCTGATCGGCATCCTACGGCATGACTTCGACACCGCTGACGAGTGTCGACATGCACTTTCAAGCCAATCGCCGCCCTCAGTCACAGTTCGCGCGGTTAAGTGAGTGTCTTGCGTATCCATCGATACTCGTGCCAGCTGAGGTGCAACAGCACGACGATCATCACGAGCAGTGCCAGCGATCCGGGTGGGGTTCCGGTCGGCCCGCGCAATACCAGGTTGAGCAGCACCAGGCCGGTCAAGGTCATGGGCAACAGAAAGAAGATCGATTTCAATGAAATCTCGAAGATCTGGAACGACCAGTCTGCCCGCTTCCAGCGTCGGAACTCGCCGCTGAGCACCGGCTCGACCAGGGTCCGCCAGCCGATTGCCAGCACCATGGCCAGTAGATACAGCGTGCCCCACTCCAGCAACAACCAGGCGACCGGCAGATCGCCCAGCGATGCGCGCAATCCGAGCAGGATCGCAGGCACCAGCAAACTGACGAGCATCTCCACTCGCCCCACCCGCGGCCGCTGGAAAGTGCGCAGGATGCTGAAGAAGATCATCAGCATCAGCGGAATGGGCGCGAAACCCAGCACGGGCTCGGCCCAGTTGAAGGACGCTGTGGACATGGCAGGGCAAGTGCCGTCCACGGTACCGTAACATCGGGTGGCATGAATCACGGCAAACACGGGCAGCGCACTGTTCAGCAGCGCCTGAAGCCACAACATCCAGCGCAGCGGCCCATCAACCACAACCGACCCTGTCGTTGTCATTCTCCTGCCTGTTCGGCGCCTCAGTTTGCGACCCAGTCGAGTCGCCGGCTGGCGATGGTGCCAAGGTGGGTTGATCCGGGCAAGCGAGGCAAGACGCGGATGCGTGCCCCAATGCGGCAATTGGTCCAGCCGATCGAGACCCTGACATCCAGACTGGCGCCCGCGGCAGACAGCCGGCCGCCCGCTCCACCTTGCCTTGGGGCGAGAAAGCCCGGGAGCAAAACCCGGGACACAAGCTTCCCCGCCCATCTGGTCAGCCGTTTCCCATGCCCTCAGGACAAGTCTGCCGCCGTTTGCGTTCTGGCCTTCTCGGCGATGAGCGAATGTGGAGCCGATCGCACAGCGAGCCGTGCAGCCTGCACGGTCGCACCCGGCGCTGCGTACCACAGCCTGCGCTTTGCCCGATCAGGTATCCCTTGAGCAGCCCATGACCTGAGCGGACGGCATTCGCCAGGTTACTGAATATCAAGCACTTACCAGTTGGCCCATGGGTCTGCCGACTTGTTGGCATGCAAGCTGCTGAGCAGCTGGCGTGTCCACCCGAAGGAGCAATCCCATGCCACGCTGTCAAATCCTCGCGCTCGCCATGCTGTTGACTCTGCCCTTGCCTGCCATTGCCGGCAAGCAAGAGGCGGAGCTGGCGCTGACCGCCTCGCGATCCAACGTGGCCGCCGCCGAGCGCGCCGAAGCTGCCCGCTACGCCACGATCGAGATGAAGGCCGCGCGCGACATGCTGGCGCGCGCCCAGGGTTCGTTCGACGCCCGCGACTGGAGCGACGCCGAGCTTGAAGCAGAGCGTAGCAAGGCGGACGCCCGATTGGCCGAGACCCGGGCCCGTCAGCGGATCGCCGAACGGCAACTGGCCGAGCTAGAACAAACCATCCAGACACTGCGCGAGGAAATCGCGCGCCAGGGAGGCTGAACATGAACCGTCAAACACTTGCTACTTCATCAATGCATGGTCTGATCATCGTGATCGGTGTCGCGCTGCTTGCCGCCTGCGCCTCGACCCCGCAACGGCCACCTGAGCTGGTGCGGCTGGAAAGCGAACTGTCGCGCCTGCAGGCTGACCCGATCGTCGCTGGCAACGCCCCCAACGAACTGGCCCAGGCTCGCCGCGCGGTTGACATCATTGTCACCGATGGCCGGCGCATGCGTGCCGATCTGTTCGACCACAGTGTCTATCTGGCAGATCGATTGCTGCAGATCGCCGAGGCCGAGGGGCGCACGATAGCCGCCCGCCAGCGCAGCGATCAGTTGGCCACTGAGCGCGAGCGACTGGTCGCCGATGCACGCCGGCTCGAAGCCGAGCGAGCGCGCATCGCCGCCGAGCGCGCACAGCGAACTGCCGATGTGGCAAGAGCCGAAGCCGAATCCGAGCGCATCCAGGCGCGGATCGCCCGCCAGCAGGCCGAAGCGGCGCGCGCCGAAATGCTGGCCATGCGGGCAATGCTCACTGACCTGCAGGCGCGCCAGACCGAACGTGGTCTGGTTGTGACCTTGGGGGATGTGCTGTTTGAGACCGATCACGCCGTCATCAAGCCGGGCGCACGGCGCAATCTCGACAAGCTGGTCGCAGCGCTGACCGAACATCCGCAAACCACTGTAGCGATCGAGGGCCACACCGATTCCACCGGCACCCATGGCTACAACCTGGATCTGTCGCAACGCCGCGCCGACGCCGTGGCGGCCTATCTGGTCGCCAACGGCATCGACCGAGCGCGGCTGTCCACCAGCGGCCTTGGCCAGGACTATCCGGTGGCAAGCAACAACGAGGCCAGCGGCCGACAGCAGAATCGGCGCGTCGAGATCATCATCCAGGACGAGGACTCGCAGCGCGGGTGACCAACCAGGCGACCTGAGAGGCGCGCAACGATATCCGTTGCGCGCCAGGTCGTCCTCGCGCCTCGCCGGCAAGGCGTGCCCCATGCGCCATTTTGACTGGCGTTCGTCCGGCGCGGCGCCGGTTTGGTCGATCAACCGACCATCGACCGTTGCCACCACGCAGGCCGTTGCCGACGGCAGATTTTCGTGCAGCCGCCGCAAGCTGCTCGCGACGACCTCGGAGATGGACGTCGGCAGGGTAAGCGCAGTGGTCACTATTCGGACTCCCGGGCGTTGCAGACCAGTTGTTGCCAGTCTGCGGTTTTAGGAGCAGCGGGCTCGCTGCCAAAGTATTCGAGCTGCCGGAACAGCGCCTCGAGCAGCAGCAGAACGTCTGCCCGGCGCCGGATGTCGATGGGCAGAACCGGAATCAGCTGACCGACGGACTCGAGATGATCGAGATACGAACCGAGGTTTGGCAGCGGATGGCTTTCCATCCGGCCGATGCCGACAACCAGTCGGTCGGCGGCAACGCTGGTCCTGAAAGCGCTCAGAAAGCGGGCCAGATCAGCAATCGGGTCCGGTCGGGAGTTGTCGATCAAGACGATCACACCGAGCGCATCGGCGGCGAGAATGGGCCACATAAAATCGAAGCGAGCCTGGCCAGGCGAGCCATACAGGCGCAGCTTCTGGGCGTCGCCCAGGCTCACTTCGCCGTAGTCCAGCGCGACCGTGGTCTGCAGCTTGGCCGACTCGCTCATGTCGGTGTTGGCCACGTCGGTGGAAATCGGCGCGATGTCACTGACCGCCGCGATCGCGGTGGTCATGCCAGCGCCCATCGTGCCGGCGAACAGTATCTTCAGTTCGTTCATCGACTCGGCTCTCGCCCCGATTCGGGCCTGCTCATACCCAGCGCCTGGCGGATCGCGGAGATTGCATGTCGGAAGCGACTGCGGTCGTACAGCGCATCCTCAGGCTTCTCGAGTTTGTTGCAGAAAGATTGAAACTAGCTGAGCTTGTCCTGCAGTCGATACACCATCATTGCGACGAAGCCGATGATCAGCAGCATGCTGACCACGGTCAGATAGAGCGCACGCCGCTGTCGCAGGCCGCTCAGCTGCTTGCTGGTGGCCTGGGTCATGCGCTCGGGAGGCGGCATCGGGCCCCACGCTTCCAGACGAAGCCTGTCGACTGGCAGATCACTGACGGATTCCGCCGGTTTGGGTGGTTTACGCCACCGATCGGGCATCAGGCGCGCGAGTGCGAATGCAAGTCCGGTGCCTTGCTGGGCCGCATAGCCGCGCGGATCCTCGCACTTGCGCCACTCATACACACCCGGCTTGAAGGCGATCGCGCGCTGCGTGCCGTCGGCCAGCCAGAAGTACAGCAGGTTGTAGTGCGCTCGACGCCCTACGGTAGTGTCAAAGCCATGGCCCTCACCGCCGCCGAGTACCGGAAACACCGAGAAGTGGCGGATGTGTTCGAGCGGCTGGGGATCCAGATGCTGACCAATCAAGGGCTTGGCGCCCTCAAAATGCAGACTCGCGCCGTCGAAGACCACGCGCTGATCGGGGTAGACCCGACGCAACACCCACGCGTAGATCTCCACAGATCCGAGCCCGAGCACGAGCAGCAGACCCGGATAGACCAAGCCCCAGACCCCGAAAGCCATCACCGGCGCGATTGCCACCAGCGCAGTCACGGCGAAGACTACAAGCCACCCGTAATGCCGCATCTGGCGTGCGGCGTGCAGCCGCGCCTCGGGCTTGGGGTCACCCACGAACTCCCACAACACCCGCATGGGTCACCTTTCGATCGGTAAATGAGTCCTTCTTAGCCGCCACACGCCGCAAAAACAAGCGCGTCGCCAGGTGCCGAGCGCGCGACGGGGCCTTCGATGCAAGTCCGTGAGCCAGCGGCGCTGACCGGTCATTTGTAGGAGGCTGCGTGCAGGCGACCGGACCGCGGAGCGGTGCGTCTTGCTCTGACCGGTCATTTGTACGAGGCTGCTTGCAGGCGACCAGACCGCGGAGCGGTGCGTCTTGCTCTGACCGGTGCAAGGAACAGCGAAAGCCCGCTTCCGCGGTCGCCTGCAAGCAGCCTCCTACAGTGCCTTTGCGCCACTGCGGCAATCTTGTGCGGTTCGCGATGCTTGTGCGGTTCGCGATCCTCTTGCTCTTGCTCTTGTAGGAGGGAGCTCGCTCGCGATGCTTTTGGCTCTTTAGTTTAGCTCTTGGCTCTTGGCCAGGCACCGCATCAAGGCCAACCTCGCCGGCTGCGCCGTCGGCGGGCCTGGGGCCCTCGGATCGCCTGCAAGCAGCC
>DAIMJK010000169.1:0-7915 GCA_036722245.1 Lysobacterales bacterium | reverse complement strand
CCGATGCAATACCCGGTCCGCGCCAAGGCCCAGGGCATCACCGGCTACGTCACCCTGTCGCTGTTGATCAGCCCGACCGGCCAGGTCGAGAACGTCAAGGTGCTGGAGTCCGAACCGGCCGGCGTGTTCGAGGAAACCGCCGAAGCCGGCGTGCGCAACTGGAAGTTCGAGCCCGCCAGCTACAAGGGCGAAGCGGTGCGCGTGTGGGCCAAGCAGCGGGTGAGGTTCGACCTCTCATGAAGGTGCTGCGCCAGTTGCTGTTACGTGGCTCCGATGTTGCAAGGGCCCAGGGCTCAGGGCTCAGGGCCCAGGCGCGGGCTTGCGGCTTTTTCTGGGCCCTGGGCCCTGTGCCCTGGGCCCTCATCCTCGTGGTCGCCTCGATCTCCACTCTCGCCCCACTGCATGCCCAAGACGAAGTCGATTACGTGGAGTTGGCTTCGCTGCTGGTGCGCGATGGCGAGTATGAGCGCGCCGCTGCGGCCCTGGCGGAGGTGGATCCGGCGCTTGAAGGAGTGGATCTGGTCAAGTACCACACGCTGCGTGGGTTGATCGCGCTGTCGGGTACGCCGAGTGATCCGGCCGTGGCGATCGAGGCCTTTCAGGCGTCCATCGATGCCGGTCAGAATGAGCCGTCAATCTATCTGTTCCTGGCCCAGGCGCAGTTCGGGCTGGAGCGACATGAAGATGTCCTGGTCACGTTGGCGCTGCCGGCGGTGGCCGAGGCCTTCTCCCAACTGGCCAGTGTCGATCTGATGCGGGCGCAGGCGAACTGGTTGCTCGGTCGGCATCAGGCCGCCTTTGCGGCGCTTGCCGCCGGTCAGCGCAAGTTTCCGGCCAATACGCAATTTCTGCGCCGACAGGTGTTCTTCCTGATGGACCTGGGGCTGTACCAGGAGGCCGCCGCCAACGGTCGGGCCTATCTGGCGCGCAGCGAGGGCAAGGTCGAGGACTATGTCGCGATCGGCGCTGCACTGCGCCGTTCAAAGCAGCTCGATGAAGCGGTCGGCTTCCTGGAATCCGCACGGTTGAAGTTCCCCGGCGACGAGAACGTGGTCAAGGTCCTCGCGGCGACCTATCTGGATCTGGGCCAACCCCTGGCCGCAGCCGAGATCACCTACATCGCCGCGCTCGCCAACCCGGCCCTGCTGGTCGAAGCGGCCGAATTGTTCCGTCGTGCCAGACAGCCGGCCCGCGCATTGATGCTGAATGCACAGATCACCGATCAAGGCTCCAAGTTCAAGCAGCGCCTGGGCATTCTGGTTGAACTGGAACGCTATGCCGAAGTTGCCGCGATGGAACGTGATCTGATCCGCGCCGGCCTCGGACCGGACCAGGAGCTGCGCTACGCGCTGGCCTATGCGCACTTCAAGCAGGGCGACTTCGAAGCGGTCGAGCGCAACCTGCAGACCATCACCCGTCCCGAGCTGTTCCGCAAGGCGACCGAATTGCGCCGGATCATGGTCGATTGCGAAGCCGAGCGCTGGAGATGCAGTTGAGGCCGCCGATGAGAGTGTCCATGCATACACACGACAGCCTTGGCGCACGGCTTGGTTCTGGTCCGCACCCAGCGTCGGCTTTCAAGTCCAGGACAGAGGGCCCAGGGCTCAGGGCCCAGGGCCCAGGGAGCGCGAAAGCCCGTCGTCGGCTGCTGCCCGCGCTGATCCTCGCGGCACTCGCGCAGACAGCGATCGCCCCGGTCGCGCTGGCCGCCGACGCGCAAGTTGACGTCTATGCCTTCGACGAGACCGGTGCGATTTCCGATCTGGCGGTACAGCTCAATGATGGCCCGCGCATCGCGCAGGACGAGTTTGGCGCGCTGACTCTGCGCCTGCCGGCCGGCGAGCATCGCTTGCGGGTCTATCGCGGCGATGAGCTGCTGAGCGAGATTCCGGTCACCACGGTCGAGGACGAGATCGCCCAGATCATCGTCAACCTGCCGCGCCGTGGCGACCCACAGATTGCCTTCGAGAGCTCGGCCGGCGGTACGCTGGGCACGCTGGCCGACGACACCCCGAGCGGTCCACCGGGCCTGCTCGAAGGACAGATCATCAGCGTCGAGGACGGCCAGCCGATCCGTGGCGCACGCATCTTCGTCAGTGGCACCCCCATTGACATCCAGACCGACGCCGAAGGCCGCTACCGGATCGAGCTGCCGCCGGGCGACTATTCGCTCAGCGTGCTGGCCGCCTCCTTCAACGCCCAGACGATTACCGACGTCCAGATTGCCAGCGAGCAGACTGCCACCCGCGCGATCGAGCTGACGCCGGCCGGCCTGGAACTGCCGGACTTCGTCGTGCTCGAGCCCTTCGTCGAGGGCTCGCTGGCGGCTTTTGTGGAGGAGAAGCGCACTTCCGCGGCGGTCACCGATGTGCTCGGCGCCGAGCAGATCTCGCGCGCCGGTGACTCCGACGCCGCCGGCGCACTCAAGCGCGTTACCGGTCTGACCCTGGTCGACGGCAAGTTCATCTACGTCCGCGGTCTGGGCGAACGCTATTCCAGCACCTTGATCAACGGCGCCCAGGTGCCCTCCCCGGACCCGACCCGACGGGTTGTGCCGCTGGACCTGTTCCCGACCGAAATTCTCAGCGGCATCGTCGTGCAGAAGACCTACGGCGTCGATATGCCGGGCGAGTTCGGCGGCGGCACGGTACAGCTGCGTACCCGAGGCGTGCCGGAGTCCTTTCTGCTGCGCGCATCAGGCACGATCGGGTACGTCGATGGGGCGACCGGCGAGGACGGCGCGTTGTATCGAGGCGGCTCACGCGACTGGACCGGTCGCGACGACGGAGCGCGGGCAGCCCCGCCGGGTTTGTTGAGTTTCGATCCGAGCCAGACGCTTCCGCCGCAGGAGCTTGCCGATTTGGGCCGGGCCCTCGCTGCGAAGGGCTATGACACGCGAACCAAGAAACTTGCTCCGAACAGCTCGCTAGCGCTCGCGATCGGTGACGATTTCCACTTCAGTGATGGCCTGTGGAGCGTTGGCTACATCGCCGGTGTGCGCCATTCGCAGAGTTGGGATACCCAGACCGAAGAACGCACATTCTTTGCCGCGACCAACGCAGGTCTGGCGCCGAACGAATTCTTTGAACGGACCCAGACCGAGCGCGCGGTGGACAACAGCCTGTTTGGCTCGGCCGGCTTCACCTATGGTGAGCATCATCAGGTCAACGTGAATCTCATTCAGCTGCGGCAGACCACCGACGAGGTCCAGACCGACGAGGGTGTGCTGGGTTCAGGCAACTTCGAGCGACAGACAACGCTCGAATGGATCGAGAACGAGTTGCAACTGGGCCAGCTCAACGGCAAGCACAGTATTCCTGCGCTGGGCAATTTCATCGTCGATTGGCAGTACTCCACCGCCAAGGCATCCCGCGAGGCGCCCAACGTTCGTGTCCAGCGCTTTGCCTTCAACGAGACTACCGGGGAATTCAGGGTCGAGACCTTTGGCAACGAGCAGCGCTTTGAGAGCCTGCAGGACGATGCCGATGAGTACAAGCTGGATCTGCTCTGGGAAAAGGAGTTCAACGAGGGATTTGGCGCCCGATTCGGCGCAGGCGCGAGTGTCTTGCGCCGCGAGCGTGACTCCAGTATTCGCAGATTTCGTTTCGTCGGTGGCTCCAGAATCATCAGCGACAGCCTGGAGGATGTATACAACGACGCCACGATTGGCCCGGGTCCCGGGCAGTTCCGGCTACAGGACCGCAGTCAGCCGACAGACTCCTATACCGCCTCGGTCGATCTGGACGCTTTCTACCTGAGTACCGATGCCTACTGGAACGACTTTCGCCTTTATCTCGGCGCGCGGCAGGAGGAGATCTTCCAGGAGGTCGTGACGCTGCAACCTTTCGTCGTAAACCCCACGCCCCAGATCGGTGTCGTTGATGAACGCAGCCTGCTGCCAGCCGGGACCCTGACCTGGGCCTATTCTGACAAGGCGCAAGTGCGTCTTGCCTATGGGGAGTCGCTTTCGCGGCCGGACATCCGGGAACAATCGCGCGCCAACTTCATCGATCCCCTGCTCGATATCCGAGTGGAAGGCAACCCAGATCTGAAGCAGACCGAGATCCGAAACCTGGACGCCCGCTGGGAGTACTACTTCTCGGCCACCGAAAGTCTGTCCGTGGCCTATTTCCAGAAGACTTTCGACAGCCCCATCGAACTGGTGGAATCGCCGGCTTCCGGTCAGCTCCTGCGCGTCCTCAACGCCGAGTCGGCGACCAACAGCGGGATCGAGATTGACTACTATCGAAGCATGGCGGGGCTGGAATCGTTACGCTTCATGCCGACATTTGGCCGCAATCTGCCGTGGCAGGATGTCTTTATCGGCTTGAATTACGCCCGGATCGAGTCCGAGATCGATCTTGGCGCAAACCCAGGCATCGTCACCAATGCGTCCCGTCCCCTTCAGGGTCAGTCGCCTTACGTGGCCAATCTGAGCGTTTCCTATCTGCCGGCGGACGGGGACATCGAGGCGACCTTGCTCTACAACGTGTCCGGTGAGCGCATCTCCCAGGTGGGCGTCTCCGGTCGTCCCGACACCTACGAGCAGCCGTTCAATCAGGTGGATTTCACCTTCAGCGCCAAGTTGCCGTGGGGCGAAGGCTGGAAGGCCAAGCTGCGGCTGCGCAATCTGCTCGATCCCGCTGCAGAGTTCAAGATTGGCAACGAGGTGGCCCGGACTTTCAACAAGGGCCGTGAAGTTGCGTTCTCAATCGAGTGGCGCATGTAGCCGGGTGTCGCCGAACTGTCATTGAATGTTCGTAACGTATGCGGCTCGTGTCAGGGCCGGTGGCCATCTGGCGCGCCCGCCCCAAGAATCAAGAGGATTCAACTATGAAATTCAATACCTGCAAGACCGCGCTCGCCGCAGCCTTGTTCGGCCTCACTGGCGCCGCTCATGCCGGCGTGCTCCTGAATGATGGCATCGACGGCGCCTTCTTCGACCCAGCGGCACCGGGTCGTGGCGTCATGGTCGATTATTTGCCCAACGCCGATCCTGATGGTGGGACCTTCTTCGGTATTGCCTTCACTTACGACGCGGAAGGCCGGGCAACCTGGGTCAGCTTCCAGAACGAGACTGGCCCGGTCGTCCAGGGACAGGCCGAGATCACCGGAATGCCGGTGCGCCTGTTCAGCGGCGGCAGTTTTGGCAACCCCTTCAGCGCACCGACAAATGCGGCGGTGGGTACCGCGAACGTGCGTCTGAACAGCTGCTCAAACATCGAGATCGAGCTCGACATGAACGCCGACAGCGGCCTGTCCGACGTCGCTTTCAACTACTCGCCGCTGTCGTCCTTCGCCGGTGTGCCTCAGTCCCGCGTTTGCACGACGCTTGATTTTGCCCAGGCGTGCCCGGCGACGACCACCGCCGTTGGCAACGACTGCCGTTTGCCGAACAGCATCGAGGGCAATCTGTTCCTGCCCGCCGGCAAGAAGTACATCATTGAAGGCCAGGTCAACGTCGTCGATGGCGGCGTGCTGACCATCGCACCGGGCGTGACGCTGCAGGGCTCGACCAATCAGGCTCAGCCCAACTTCCTCGCCGTGCTGATTGGTGGCCGTATCTACGCCAACGGCACCGCCAGTGCCCCGATCGTCTTCACCGGTCCCGAGCCGGTCAAGGCGTCCTGGGCCGGTCTGGTCATTGCCGGTCGCTCGACCTGCAACGTCGCCACTGGCGGTCAGCTTTGCGCCTTCGAGGCCATCCCCTCGATCGAGTACGGCGGCACCCAGCTGGATGACAATTCCGGCTCGCTGCAGTACGTCCAGGTTCTCTATGCTGGACAGGCGGTTGCTCCGGATGAGGAGCTGAACTCGTTGACCATGCTGGGCGTGGGCTCAGGCACCTTCATGAGCCACATCCAGGTCGACCACGGTGATGACGATGGTTTCGAATGGTTCGGCGGCTCGGTGGACGGCAAGTATCTGGTCTGCACCAACATGTCCGATGACTGCTTCGACATGGATCAGGGTTACACCGGACGGCTGCAGTTCCTGTTCTCGCTGCAAGGTGAACCCGGCGGCAACTTCACCAATGACCCGCACGGCTTCGAGATCGACAACAATCGCAGTGCGCCGGACACGTTGCCGCGCACCAACCCGACCGTGTCGAACGTGACGATGGTGGGCAATCCGGCCGCTACCAACGGTGAGGGCATGCGCCTGCGTCGTGGCACCGCCGGCACCTTCCGCGGTCTGGTGCTGACCAACTATAACGAGCAGTGCATCAACATCGATGACGCAGCGACCTTCGCCCAGGCCGGCAGCGCGACCGCGCAGGGTCCAGGCCTGACGATCCAGAACTCCTTCGTCGGTCAGTGCGTGCTTGGTCCGTTCGATGATGGCGCGTCCGATCCGTTCGCCACCAGCGCTTGGTACAACGCCGGCAACGGCAATCAGATCGGCGACCCGCTGCTGAACGGCATTTTGCCGACGGCCGCCTCTCCGTTCCTCGAAGGCAATCAGGTTCCTTCCGATCCGTTCTTCGCCCCGGTGCCTTACAAGGGCGCGTTTGCCGGACCGAACGACCGCTGGTACGCCGGCTGGACCGTGAACATTCCGAACAACTGATCAGCGCGATCCCGGCCGACCCTGTTGAATCGGTCGGGATCGTTCAGTTGGCTGGAGACCCCGCCGGGAGGTTCCCGGCAAGGCGCCATGGATGATGCTTGAGGCCGCCCCGCGAGGGGCGGCTTTTTTTGTGCTGTGGCTGGCCGCGAGCTTGCGCTGCGCTCGGCCGAATTCGAAGACTCGATTGAGCATCAGTAGATCAGTATCGGTCCCGCGCGCTCAGGTCAGGACTTCAACGGATTCAGCAACTTCAATCCCGCAAAGCGCTGGAAGTCGGTGTCGACCGTAGCCACGGTCGCTCGGTAGATCGTTGCCAGCGCGGCGATCTGCGCGTCGGTGCAGAGATTGCCGGCCACCCTCGCCTCCCGGATCGCGTCCAGGCAACGTCTGAAGCTGTCGGGTGTCGCCAGCAGCAATCGCACATTGGGCAGCGCCAGCCAGCTTTCGGCCAAAGCGACGGCCTGCGCGGGCGAAATTGGCTGCGGCACGATGCGCGGCTGGGTGACGATGCGAATGAAGCCGACCAGCACCACCTCCGGCAGCCCGACCTCCTCACTATTGAACACAGCCTGTAGCCATTCCGCCGCCGCCGCATGCCAGGGCGAGTCCCTGTTGTAGGCGTAAATGAGCAGATTGGTGTCGACGATGATCATTGCTGGGGGATCTTCGGGGGGAGTGCCTTTTGCACTTCGGCCAGATCCTCCACAGCCAACTGATCGAGCAGCCGATTGAAACCCGTCGGATCGAGGGTCGCATTCCATCCGAGCGCCAGTGGCTCAACCTTGAACGGACGCGTCGGTGCTGGCTCTGCAACACTCAAACCACGTCGCAGGGCTTCGTTGACAACCACCTTGTACGGCTTCCTGGTCTGCGCCACCGCGTCTCGCAACAGTTGCTCCACGTCGGGGTCGATGGTCAAGGTCGAACGCATCATGATGTCTCGTGAAGTGAATCCTTGAGACATCGTACCACCACACCCCATTTTCTCCACTTGCTTTGTGCTGACATAGCCGTTACTTGAACCTCAATGGCTGCCAGCGTTCAACTTGTTCCAGGAGTAATTCCAATGTCACGCGAACAGCCGAGGATTGCCGCGCGTCGAACGATCGCCGAGCATGAGACGCTGCCGCTGTCCGAACGCAACCGCGCGGCCTTCCTTGATGCGCTGGCAAACCCGCCAGAGCCCAGCGAGCGGCTGATCCGCGCCCTTAGGGAGCATAGGCGGCGGGTCGCGTCCTGACCGACGTTTCGGGAACCGTAAAGTGGGGTATGTTTGCGGTTCAGTACCAAAGTGGCGCGCCCGACAGGATTCGAACCTGTGACCCCTGCCTTCGGAGGGCAGTAC
>DAIMJK010000168.1:4008-7973 GCA_036722245.1 Lysobacterales bacterium | reverse complement strand
GCCGATTTCAACGAGTCGGTCAGTGCCGGCCAGGTCATCGCGCGCATCGATCCGGCGAATTTCCAGGCCCGGCTGACCCAGGCGCGCGCCGATCTGGCCAGCGCCCGCGCCGGGCTGCAGGAAGCGCAGGCGAATCTGAAGAATGCCGAAGCCGATTTCGTCCGCAAGACCGAGCTGGTCGAGCGCCAGCTGGTTTCGCGCAGCGAACTGGACCTGGCGCTGGCCGCACGCGACCAGTCACGGGCAAGGGTCAGCTCGGCGCAGGCGGTGATCGCCCAGCGCCAGGCCGCGGTGGCCAATGCGGAGCTGGACCTGACCTACACCGAGATCCGCGCGCCGGTTGATGGCGTGGTGCTGCTGCGCCAGGTCGAGCCGGGCCAGACGGTGGCCGCCAGCTTCCAGACGCCGGTGCTGTTCCAGATCGCCGAGGATCTGGCGCAGATGCAGATCGAGCTGGCAGTGGACGAAAGCGATGTCGGCCGCATCCGGCCGGGTCTGCCGGTGCGCTTCACCGTTGACGCCTTTCCGGGCCAGAACTTCAACGGCGAGGTGCGGCAAGTGCGACTGGCGGCGACCAACGTGCAGAACGTGATCACCTATCCGGTCGTCATCGATGTCGACAATGCCGATCTGAGCCTGTTGCCCGGCATGACCGCCAGCGCGACGATCGAGGTGGCGCGCCGCAGCGATGTGCTCCGAGTGGCCAATGCGGCCCTGCGCTTCAAGCCCGAAGGCGCGGCCGAAGCCAGCACCGGCGGTCGCGCCGGTTTCGATCTGCAGCCGGTGATCGAGGCGCTGGATCTGAACCCGGCACAGCGCGCCGCCTATGAAGCAGATGCGACTGTGGTGCGCGAGCGGATGGCGGCGATGCGCAGCGCCGGCGGTGGCTGGCAGGGCGGACAGGCCGGCGGACAGTCAGGGGCGGTGCCGCAGCGCGATCCGGCGGCGATGGCCGAGCGGATCGCCGAGCGCATCAACAGTGGCTATGCGGGTTTCCTGGCAACGCTGAACCCGACCCAGCGCGAGCGCTTCGATGCCGCCCTGAAAGAGGAACTGGGTGCCCGCCGTGGCACGCTGTGGGTCATGCGCGACGGCAGCCCGAAGGCGCTCGCAGTACGCATCGGCGTCAGCGACGCGACCCACAGCGAAGTGCGCGGCAGCGAACTGGAGGTGGGTATGGACGTGCTGAGTGGCCAGGCCCGTGCGCGCTGAGTCCGGACGCACTGATTCGATGGCCACTCCGATGATCCAGTTCGAGGCGCTCAGCAAGATCTATGCGGAAGGTGGCGCGGCCGAGGTGGTGGCCCTGCGCTCGGTCAGCGCGCAGATTCGCGCCGGCGAATTCGTTGCGATCATCGGGCCCTCGGGCTCCGGCAAATCGACCTTGATGAATCTGATCGGTTGTCTGGACACACCCACGTCCGGGCGCTACCTGTGCGACGGTATCGACGTGGCCACGCTCGATGCCACCGGGCGGGCCGAGCTGCGACGGCAGAAGATCGGCTTTGTCTTTCAGGGCTTCCATCTGCTGCCGCGCATGAGCGCGCTGGATAACGTGATCCTGCCGTTGGTCTATACCGGCGTGGCGCGGGCAGAGCGCGCCCGGCTGGGTTCCGAGGCCCTGGCCGCGGTCGGACTGGCCGATCGCCAGGGGCATCGACCGAGCGAGCTTTCCGGCGGCCAGCAGCAGCGGGTAGCGATCGCGCGGGCGCTGATCAATCGACCACCGATCCTGCTCGCCGACGAACCCACCGGCGCGCTCGACTCCCGCACCGGCGAAGAGATCCTCTCCCTGTTCAACGAGTTGCGCCAGGCCGGGCACACGGTGATCCTGATCACCCATGATCCGGCCGTGGCAGCGCATGCCGATCGGGTGCTGACGATGCGCGATGGGGAGTTGGAAGAAGGCGGGACAGTCGCATGAAGACATCGAGGAACACGTCATGAACCAGCCCGTCACCCTGCCCGCATTGCCGGCTCTGCGCCCGCTCAGCGGCGCCGCTGGCCGTGCCAGCCTGTGGGACATCATCGCGATGTCGGCGCACGCCTTGCGCGGCAACTGGCTGCGCAGCGCGCTGACCGCGCTGGGCGTGATCATCGGTATCGCGGCGGTAATCGTGATGGTCTCGGTGGGCCAGGGCACGCAGTCCCGGCTGGACGAAACCATTGCCCGCTTGGGCAGCAACCGGATCGACGTGCTGGCCAGCTCCGGTCGTCAGGGCGCGGTGCGGATGGGCGCCGGCAGCGCGTCGACGCTGACCACCCGCGACGCCCAGGCCATTCGCGAGCGGATTCCGCAGGCGACCTATGTCAGCGGCATCCTGCGTGGTGGCACCCAGGTGATTCTGGCCGAGCAGAACTGGTCGACCCAATGGTTTGGCGTTGAGGCCGATTACTTCGTCGTCTACGACTGGCAGCTGGCCGAGGGCGATGGTCTGCAGCCGGAGGATTACCGCAGCGCCGCGACGCGGGTCATCATCGGCCAGACGGTGAAGGAGAAGCTGTTCGGTGACAGCAATCCCATCGGCAGTCAGATCCGGGTCGGCCGGGTGCCGTTCACGGTGGTCGGGGTGACCGCGCCGAAGGGGCAGAGCAACTGGGGCGGCGATCAGGATGATGTGATCTTCGTTCCGCTGGAAACCTCACGCCGACGCCTGATGGGCCAGCTGCAGTTGCCACCGGGCTCGCTGATGCAGATCGCGGTCGGCACCTCGATCGCCGCGGACCTGGTCCCCGTCGAGGCGGAACTGAACGATCTGATGCGCGAGCTGCACAAGATTCAGCCCGGCGCCGAGGACGACTTCATGGTCCGCAATCTGACTTCACTGGTCAGTGCGCGCACCGAAACCACCCGGCTGATGTCGCTGCTGCTGGGTGCGGTGGCGACGATCTCGCTGATCGTCGGCGGCATCGGCATCATGAACATCATGCTGGTGTCGGTCACCGAGCGCATCCGCGAAATCGGCCTGCGGATGGCGGTCGGTGCCACCCCGGGTGACATCCAGCGCCAGTTCCTGGCCGAAGCGATGATGATCTCACTCGGTGGCGGCGCGATCGGTATCACGATCGGCATCGCCGGCGCCCTGCTGGCCAGTCGCTACGGCGCCCTCCCAGTGCAACTCGACCTGCAGGTCATCGCGATGGCGACCGCCTTCGCCGTCGCCACCGGCCTGTTCTTTGGCTACTACCCAGCGCGCAAGGCCGCCCGACTGGATCCGATCGAGGCGTTGCGGCAGTAGTAGAGCAGGGCCCAGGGCTCAGGGCCCAGGGCCCAGTTCCAGCTGCGCCTTCCGCCTTCCGCCTTCTGGGCCCTGGGCCCTGACCACTGGGCCCTCGCTCTTCTTACTCATGCCCCCACGGCACCGGCGGAGTCTCCACGGTCTGCGTAAGATCAAACTCGACCTGGAACAGGCGGCCGCTGGGGCGGGCCAGTTCATACAGGAAGCGCTGGCCGGGCTCGATTTCCATCGCCCAGGTGTTCTCCATCGACACCTGCAGGCCCTCGCGGTCGAACAGGTCCTTGGATTCCTGGTCGACCGGGAAGCTCTGGCGCAGCTCGCTGCCGTCGCTGTCGCTGGTGCCACCGTAGAAGGTCAGCACGTCCGGACTGCCGTCTTCGTGGCGGTGGTCGTGCTTGAGCTCAAGCCTGTCGGCGCCGACCCGGGTCAGGATCCAGGTGCGCGAATGGTCGTCGCCGACGTGGAAGGGCACCTTGAGCTGGTCTTCGCCACATTCGCGCACGTGCATGATCAGGGCCTTGCCTACAAACGGATCGTCGGCGCTGGGCTCCTCGCCGGCCGGTGGATCGTTGGCGAGGATCTTGCCTGCAAAGGACTCACCACAGTGCTGGGCGAGGCGGGCGAGAAAGGCGGCTACGGGCGCGCCTTCGCCGGGCGCATCCGAACTGGCCGTATCCGCGCTGCTCACAGGCTCGCCGCTCGCGGCCGCCGCCGGGCTGCTGTCGG
>DAIMJK010000168.1:0-3998 GCA_036722245.1 Lysobacterales bacterium | reverse complement strand
GGTTGGTTGGTGAGTATAGCTGTGAGGGCCCAGGGCTCAGGGCCGAGCAAGTCAAGAGCCGCCTCTGCCGTTCGGTCGCGTATTCGTGCGCAGGCTTTGGACTGGGCCCTGGCCCCTGGGCCCTGAGCCCTAAGCCCCCGCCAACTCCCGCAAACTTCCAACCACCAGAATATTCAGGAAAATCAGCAAAATGCTGAACACGAACACGGACAGATCGAGTGGGCCCAGCGGGGGCAGGACGCGGCGGATCGGGGCCAGCATCGGGCGCAGCAAGCGACCGAGGAACTGGCTGATCGGGTGTTCGCCGTAGCGGTCGACAAAGCTCATGATCACGTAGACGACAAGCAGGATGATCAGCAGCCAGAACAGCGCGCTCAGCCACGCAGCGAAGGTCAGAAAGATGATCGCGACCGCGCCGGGCATCACGAAAATCAAGCCGATGATCAGAACTTCCAGCAGCGACAGCAGCAGTGCCAGCACCGGCGCGGCCAGACCGATGCCGTTCCAGCTCGGGATCAGGCGCCGGAAGGGCTGCAGCAGCGGATTGGTGAACTGGTAGAGTCCCTGCGCGATCGGATCGCGAAAGCCGACCCGGGTCGCTTCGACCAGAAAGCGCGCCCAGAGCAGGGCGATGACCAGGCCGAAGACGGCCCCGATCAGAAAGCTCAATGCCTGTTGTGCGGCCATCTACGCCTTCTCCTCCTGTTCGGCGGCCAGAGAGCGGCCGCGCTCGGTGGCTGCGGATACCGCCGCATCTACCAGTTTGTTCAGCCCGCCACCGTCGAACACTGCAATGGCGGCGGCGGTGGTGCCTCCCGGTGAGGTCACCCGACGGCGCAACTCGGCCGCCGGCACGCTGCCGTCCAGTGCCATCTTCGCCGCGCCGAAAGCGGTGCGCAGGACCAGTCTCTCGGCGGTCGCCGGCGGCAGCCCCTGAGCAATGGCCGCGCTCTGCATCGCCTCGATCAGGGCGAAGAAGTAGGCCGGGCCACTGCCGGAAACCGCGGTGACCGCGTCCATCAGCGCTTCGTCGGCGATACGCACCGTTTCGCCGACCGCGCGGAAGATGGTTTCGGCTTGTTGCCAGTCGTCCTCGGCCAGATCCGCTTCGCCACACAGCGCCGAAACACCTTCGCCAACCAGCGCCGGCGTGTTCGGCATCACCCGCAGCAACCGCGGGCCAGGACCCAGCCAGCGCCGCAGCTGCGTCATCGTCACGCCCGCGGCGATCGAGATCACCAGTGGTCGTTCGGCCAGCTGCGCCAGCGGTACGCACACCTGCGCCATCATCTGCGGCTTGACCGCCAGCACCCAGACATCCGCGCCACTGGCCAATGTGGCGTTGTCGGCGCCGGTCGAAACACCGAAGTCGGACTGCAACTGCTGCCGCGCCGCCTCGACCGGCTCGCCGACGCGGATCTGCGCTGGCGTCATGCCGCGCTCGATCATGCCGCCGATCAGGCTGCGCGCCATATTGCCGCCGCCGATGAAACACAGGCTGCTCATGTCATTGAGGCTTCGCTGCAGGACTGAGCCGGGAAGTCTAGCGCATGCGGGTTGCGGGCTTGCTTCGCTGCGTGCACCGGCGACGCCGACCGGCTCCGACCGCCGTCGCAGCAACGTCACCGGCCTGTCATTTGCGGCTCAGATACTGAGCGGCCAATCTCAACGACGAGCCGTTCTACGCCTACTTTGGCCGGCCCGCTTTTGCGAGCCAGTTCGAGCAGTACGGCCGAACCTTTGAGCTAGGCTTGCAGTTCAACTACGGAGTGGATGCGCGCCGCTTGCTCTACGCCACTTCGGTCTGGCCGCGATCCCACCTTGGAGGAAGCCCAAATGATGAGATCAGATCTGCCTCTGCGCACCCTCGCCCTGGTCATCGCCGCCGGTCTGGCCGGGTGCTCCGACCAGACGCCGCCGCCACCACCGGTACAGGAGTCGCCCGCTGCGGCGGCCGTGACTGCGATCGATGCGACCGGGGAAAATGAGGCGTCGACCGTGGTCGAGGTCGCCGAGGCCTTCGCGACCGAGATGATCGAAGCGGACAATATCGACTCGCCGGCCGCCTGGCGCCACCCCGATGGCGCGACCTGGATCATCGCCACCGCCAAGGCCACCGACCAACTGCTGGTTTATGACGGTGACAGCGGCGTAACCCTGCAACGCGTCGGCGAATCCGGCGACGGGCTCGGCCAGTTCAAGCGGCCGAACGGGGTGTTCGTCATCAACGATTTGCTGTTGGTGGTCGAGCGCGACAATCGCCGGGTGCAAGTGCTGAGCCTGCCCGGCTTCCAGCCGCTGGCTGATTTTGGCAGCGACGTACTGGTCAAGCCCTACGGTATCTGGGCGCACGAAGTCGAGGCCGGCATCGAGTTGTATGTCACCGATGCCTACATGGCCGGCGAGGACGCCGAGGGCGAAGACATCCTGCCACCGCTGGAGGAACTCGATCGCCGCGTCAAGCGCTTCTTGCTGCGTGACGACGAGGAAGTGGCTGGCGCGTTGCTGGCCAGCTTCGGTGACACGAGTGCCGAAGGCGCGCTGCGCGTGGTCGAGTCGATCTGGGGTGATCCGGCCGGCAACCGCTTGCTGATCGCCGAAGAAGACGAGACCTACGCGAACGAGTTCAAGGTGTATGACCTGGAGGGCCGTTACAGCGGCCGGACCTTCGGCCGCGACATCTTCAGCGCCCAGGCCGAGGGCATCGCGCTGTATGCCTGCGCCGACGGCAGCGGCTATTGGCTCACCACCGAGCAAGGCAAGGGCCAGACCGTATTCCACTTGTTCGATCGCGGGTCACTCGAGCACGTCGGTGCCTTCCGCGGCGCGATGGTCGCCAACACCGACGGTATCTGGCTGCAGCAGGCCGGCAGCGAGCGCTTCCCGGGCGGTGCCTTCTACGCCGTTCATGACGATCAGGGCATGGTCGGCTTCGACTGGGCCCAGATCAGTGCGGCGCTTTCGCTGAAGCAATGCGATTGAAATGCGCGTGGCGGCAGATTGGAGTCGCGACGTGTTCGCGGTGGCCGGGTAGGCCAGCCTGGCGCAGGAGCCTTCTTCCGTAGCTCTCTGAAGGCACCGCGCCCATTCACCCGGGCGCGGGTCCCCCGGCGCCGGTACCGAAGCGAGCCTTGACTTGTAGCAGGCCGTTGCCGTGCAACTCGGCCACCGCGAGCAACTGGCTGCAGTGACCGTAGACGCGGACCAGTCTGGGTTGTCCGGGCGGCGTGGATTCGACCGCGAGACCGGCCGTCGGCTTCGGTTCGACCAGCAGCCGCGGTGCGTGCCGAAGCGGTCGCCCACAAGTCAGGTTTTCGGTATCGGTCCGATCCAGATCCAGTCGGGACAGGCTGACCAGTCCGGCATCTGTGGGAAGCAGCCGTCCCTCCAGGTCGACCGGGTCGAGCGCGAGCAAAGCGTCCAGCGAGTGCATGGGCTGACCCTGGAAGGGCGCTACCCAAGTGCGGCGCAGGGCGCTGACATGGGCGCCGCAACCGAGCGCCTCACCGATGTCCTCGACCAGCGTGCGGATGTAGGTACCCTTGCTGCAAACCACTTCCAGCTGCAGCGTGTTGCTGGTGGCAAGGGTGCACTGCAGGTCGTGGATATGGACCGGTCTTGCAGCGCGTTCGATCTCGACGCCTTGCCGCGCCAGGCTGTAGAGCGTGCGGCCCTGGTGCTTGAGCGCCGAGTACATCGGCGGTACTTGCTCGATAGCGCCGCGAAATCGTGCCAGAACTTCTTCGATCGCAGCCGCGTCCAATGGCGGCACCGGGCGTTCGTCGATGATCTCGCCTTCGGAATCGCCGGTGGTAGTGCGCGCGCCAAGGCGCTCCTCGGTGACGTAGGCCTTGTCGGAAGTCAGCAACAAGCCGGCCAGCCGGGTCGCTTCGCCAAAGCACAGCGGCAGCATACCGGTCGCCAGCGGATCCAGCGCTCCGGTATGCCCACCCTTGGCCGCACCCAGCACATGCCGCACTCGCTGCAAGGCCTGGTTG
>DAIMJK010000167.1:0-7987 GCA_036722245.1 Lysobacterales bacterium | reverse complement strand
TCAATCCCAAAGAGAAATCGAACGCCGAAATCATGCGCTTCTGCCAGAGTTTCATGACCGAGCTGTATCGGCATGTGGGCGAAGACGTCGACGTGCCGGCCGGCGACATTGGTGTCGGCGGGCGCGAAATCGGTTACATGTTCGGTCAGTACAAGCGCATCACCAATCGCTACGTGGGCGTGCTCACCGGCAAGGGCATGGAGTACGGTGGCAGCCCGATCCGCACCGAGGCCACCGGTTACGGCGCGGTGTATTTCCTGCAGGACATGCTCAAACATGTCGGCAAGACACCCGAGGGTCACGTGGCGATCGTCTCGGGCTCGGGCAATGTGGCCCAGCATGCGGTCGAGAAGCTGCTCCAACTCGGTGCCAAGCCTGTCACCATGAGTGACTCCAGCGGCTTCATCTATGACAAGGAGGGTTTCACTCATGAGAAGCTGGCGTTTGTCAAGGATTTGAAGAACAAGCGCCGTGGCCGGATCGAAGAGTACGCGACCACATTCGGCGCCGAGTTCCATGGCAACGGTGCCCGGCCCTGGTCCGTGCCCGGTACGCTCGCGGTGCCCTGCGCGACGCAAAACGAGATCAACGCCGACGACGCCAAGATGATGCTCGACAACGGCATCATCGCGGTGTCCGAGGGCGCCAACATGCCGACCGAGCTGGACGCGGTGCATCTGTTCCAGGCGGCCCGGATCATGTTTGCACCGGGCAAGGCAGCCAACGCCGGTGGCGTGGGCGTATCCGGTCTGGAGATGAGCCAGAACTCGGCTCGAATCACGTGGAAGGAAGCGGAACTGCAGCGTCTGCTGCGCGACATCATGCAGACCATCCATGATCGCTGCGTCCACTACGGCGGCGTGGCCGGCAGCGACGACAAGTATGTCGACTACGTCAAGGGCGCCAATATCGCCGGCTTCGTCAAGGTCGCAGATGCGATGATTGCGCAGGGCGTGGTGTAGGGCTTCGCGAAATCGGTCGAGTTTGAAGACAGCGCGGCCTTCGGGCCGCGCTTTTTCTTGCGCGAAGCAGGGCCCAGGGCACAGGGCCCAGGGCCCGGCGGGAGTTCCGGCATCGGCTGGGCCCTGTTCCTGGCCCTCAGCCCTCAGCCCTAAGCATGTAGAATCACGCCCCTTCGACGAATGCTGGGTGAGCACGTGAGCGACAAGTTTGATCTGGTGGTGATTGGTGCCGGTCCCGGCGGCTATGTGGCGGCGATTCGGGCAGCACAGCTGGGTTTACGCACCGCTTGCATTGACGAGATGACAAGCAAGGATGGCAAGCCCACGCTGGGTGGAACCTGCCTCAACGTCGGCTGCATCCCGTCCAAGGCGCTGCTCGATTCCTCGCGCCAGTTCCACAATCTGCAGCATCTGTTCGGCGAACACGGCATCAGTGCGTCTGACCCTAAAATCGATGTGGCGACGATGGTCGGGCGCAAGGACCGGATCGTCAAGCAGCTCACCGGCGGCATCGCGCAACTGTTCAAGGCGAACAAGGTCACACCCTTTGCCGGTCACGGTCGCCTGCTGGCCGATCGGCGGGTCGAGATCAGCTTCCATGACGGTGCCAAGGAGATCATCGAGGCCGAGAACGTGATCCTGGCGACCGGCTCGCGGCCGATCCAGATCCCGAACGTGCCCTTCGATGGCGAGTACATCGTCGACAACATCGGTGCGCTGGACTTTGCCGAAGTGCCGCAACGACTGGGTGTCATCGGTGCAGGCGTCATCGGTCTGGAACTGGGCAGTGTCTGGCGCCGCCTGGGGAGCGAGGTCACGGTCCTCGAAGCGCTGCCGGATTTTCTGCCACTGGTCGATTCCGACGTCGCCCGCGCCGCCCAGCGCGAATTCAAGAAGCAGGGCCTCAACATCCGTTTGGGCGCCAAGGTCAGCGCGGCCGAGGTACGCGATGGGGCGGTCCAGGTGCACTACAGCGACGAGCAGGGCGACCATGAGATCACCGTCGACAAGCTGCTGGTAGCGGTCGGCCGACGCGCCTATACCGGCGAATTGCTGGACGATGCGGCCGGCGTCAGGCTCACCGAGCGCGGATTGATCGAAGTCGATGACCATTGCCGGACCAGCGCCGAGGGCGTCTTTGCGATCGGTGATTGCGTGCGCGGTCCGATGCTCGCCCACAAGGCAAGCGAGGAGGGTATCGCGGTGGTCGAGCGGATCGCCGGCCTGCCCGGGCACGTGGACTTCAATACGATCCCGTGGGTCATCTACACCGAGCCTGAAATCGCCTGGGTCGGCAAGACCGAGCGCGAGTTGAAGGAGGCGGGGATTCCATTCCGCACAGGCAGCTTTCCCTTTGCCGCCACCGGTCGCGCACTGGCGATGGCCGAGCCGGCTGGCCTGGTCAAGATCATCGCCCACGAGGAGACCGACCGTATCCTCGGCGTGCATCTGGTCGGCGCCAATGTCTCGGAGCTGATCGCCGAGGCGGTAGTGGCGATGGAATTCCACGCATCCTCCGAAGACCTGGCACGAATCTGCCACGCCCACCCGACCCTGTCCGAAGCGGTGCATGAGGCTGCGTTGGCGGTCGACAAGCGCGCGATCCATCGCGCCAACTGAGGGTCCGCACATGGTTCCAGCCAAGTTCCGCGCATTCCGGATCCGCCAGGACGAGGGCGTCCATGCAGCCGGCATCGAATCAGTCGGTCTGGATGACCTGGCCGATGGCGAACTGGATGTGCGCGTCGCCTGGTCGTCGGTGAACTACAAGGACGGCCTGGCCGGCACCGGCAAGGGCAAGATCTGTCGCAGCTATCCGATGGTCGGCGGTATCGACGTGGCCGGGCATGTCGTTGCCAGTCGCGACGAGCGCTTCAAGGAAGGCGATGCGGTGCTGGTCACCGGCAGCGGTTTGTCCGAAATGCGCGACGGCGGCTACAGCGAGTACACCCGGATCCAGGCCGAATGGGCGGTGCCGCTACCGACCGGGTTGAGCCTGCGCGAGGCGATGGGGATCGGTACCGCCGGGTTCACCGCCGCGCTGTGCCTGTGGCGGCTGCTGGCCAATGGTCAAAAGCCCGGTGCCGGGCCGGTGGTGGTGACCGGCGCGTCCGGTGGCGTCGGCATGCTGGCGCTCGATATTTTTTCGCGGGTCGGTTTCGAGATGCACGCAATCACCGGCAAGGCGCAGCACTTCGACTTTCTGAAGGGCATCGGCGCGCGTCAATGCGTTTCGCGCGAAGGCCTGTACTGGGGGCAAAGGCCGCTGGAATCGGCCAAGTGGGCCGCAGCGGTGGACAATGTCGGCGGCGACATGCTGGCCGGGTTGACCCGGGTCATCCAGCCCTGGGGCAGTATCGCCAGTTGCGGCATGGCCGGCGGCAGCGAACTGCATACGACCGTGATGCCCTTCATCATCCGCGGCATCGCCCTGCTGGGAATCAACTCCTCCGGTACGCCCTATCCGCTCAGGCGCGAGCTCTGGCAGCACCTCGCTGACGACTGGAAGCCGCGCCATCTGGATCAGATCATCGCCCATGAGGTGGATCTGGACGCACTTCCGGACGCCTTTGCACGACTGATGGCAGGGGATGGCTTCGGCCGAACTGTTGTTAAAATCAACCCGGCGGCGGAATGACTGCCAACGTTTACGAACCCGGATGATGCATGAACCAGCGTAGCGAGATCGCCACGGCGTGCCAGCGTGGTCCAGTGTCAGTGACGCTCTCGATAGCAGATTCATGAAACATCCGGACCAGGTTCAGCGTAGAATCTCAACTCCGTTGCGCCACTCGCTAGAACTTTCGAGGATGCTATGGCCCGTGTCTTGATCGTTGATGACTCCCCGTCCCAGTTGCTCGTTCTCAAGCGCATTGTCGAGAGTCTGGGGCATGAAACCATCACCGCAGAGGACGGCCAGCAGGGCGTCGAGATGGCTCGTCAGAACATTCCGGATCTGATCCTGATGGACGTCGTTATGCCGAACCTGAACGGCTTTCAGGCGACCCGCACGATAAGCCGTGACAAGACCACCAGCCATATCCCGGTGATTCTGGTCACCACCAAGGATCAGGAGACCGATCGCGTCTGGGGCATGCGGCAGGGCGCCAAGGGCTATATCACCAAGCCCATCAACGAGGGCCAGTTGGTCAAGGTCATTCGCGAGTATCTGCCCGGCTAGTAGTCCGCTTCACCAAAACCTTGCCAGATGAAACGGATGGATTTTTTCGCAGGGCAAGGCGCGAGGAGGCGTCATAGCGGGGCTCTATGGCAACGACGAGCAACGCCGCCATGCGGAAAAAGACGCCGTTTCATGGCATTGTTTTGGTGAAATGGACTACTAGGTTCAGCTGTCGGCAGCGCGCCGGCCATCATGCCTTGCCGCGCGGATCAAAATCGGCAAAGCGTTCGCGCATCTGGCGATACCATTCCTGCTCGGCATCGCCGACCGCCACTGGTGTCTGGATCTGCATTTCCACGTAGAGATCACCAGCCGTCTTCCCCGGCAGTCCCTTGCCCTTCAGCCGCAATCGCTGACCGCTTCTGGAACCTGGCGGAATCCTGAGGTTGACCTGACCTGACAGGGTCGGGACGGAAATCTCTCCGCCCAGCGCTGCTTCCCATGGACTGATCTGCAGCTTGTGTCGCAAGTCGCGGCCATCGACCTCGAAGGCCGGATGGGGGCGGAAGCGAATCTCCAGCAGCAGATCGCCGGCGCCTTCCGGGCCGGGCTCACCCTGTTCGGCCAAGCGGATGGTCTGACCGTGCTGCACGCCGGCCGGGATCTTCACCTCCAGCGTGCGCGGGCCGCGCTGCCCGCTCAACTGGAAGCGTTGCTTGGAGCCTTCGACCAGGCTTTCCAGATCGACCTCCAGGGTAGCGCGCAGATCCGGCCCGCGCCGGCGCATGCCGGCTGGTCCGTGCGGGCGTCCAGATCGCCCACGACCGAACAGGCTTTCGAAGAACTCGCTGAAATCACTGCGATTACCGTCACCGAAATCGAAATTGCTGTTGCTTTGCCAGCCCGGCGGCGGCCGGAATTCTTCGCCCGGTCGAAAGCCGCCGGCACGCAGCTGGTCATACTCGGCCCGCCGCGCTTCGTCACCCAGGACTTCGTAGGCTTCGTTCACCTCCTTGAAGCGATCCTCGGCCCCGCTTTCCTTGCTGACGTCCGGATGGAACTTGCGCGCCAACCGCCTGTAGGCCGCCTTGATCGTGGCAGCGTCCGCCTTGGCGTCGACTCCCAGAAGCTTGTAGTAATCCTTGAACTGCATCGATGGTCACTTGTAGAGCGCGCTGCGGCGACGGCGCAGGGCAGGGGACGCAACACTAGCGCGAAACCCTTGCCCGTGCGTTGGAATCCGGGCGCATGCCGCGGCAATCCAGGGATCTTCGTCGTCAAGAGCGAAAGAGCGCTGGATCGCCGCGGTCGCTCAGCCTCCCTCGCGACGACGAGGCTTCATTGCCGTGTGCATTATCGGGAGAAGCAAACCCAACCGCCGCGACAGCCGCCCAATAGCGATCAGGCGACGCTGATCCGGCGCGGCGTGGACTCGGGCCGCTTCGGAATCACGATCTCCAGCACGCCATGCTTGCCGGTCGCGGTGATGCCATCGGCATCGGCGCTGTCGGGTAGCGCGAAGCGACGATAGAAGACGCCGTGCTGACGCTCGATCCGGGTGAACTTGGTGCTCTCTTCCTTGTTCTCCTGCTTGCGCTCACCGCGAATCGTCAGCACGCCCTTGTCCATGTGGATCTCGATCTCCTTGGCATCGACGCCCGGAACGTCGGCATGGATCACGAAGCGGTTCGGCTCCTCCTTGATGTCCACCCTTGGCGCCCAATGCGCGGTCACCACGCTGGATTGATCGTTGTCGTCATTGCCAAAGAACTTGTCGAAAAACTGCTGCACGTCCTGCGGCAGGTGATTGGCCTGAGGGAAACGAGTCAAACTCATGTTCTGCTCCTGATGCTGGATTGAGGCGGCAGCGGCCGCCGATGGTCCAGTAGTAGGGCTGGTACGACAGATTTCAAGCCTCAGGTCAAGGGCGATGCATCCCGGTATTGCGTTGATCTCGTTGATGCGGTTCGCGCAGCGCACCGACATCCTGCGCGCACCGTCGCAGCCCTGCTGGGCCCCTGGGCATGCGCTTCTGACCTTCAGGCCTCAGCCCTGCTCCCCTATCGCTTCAACGCCCCCATCAATCCCCGCAACAACTGCCGCCCCAGCTGACTCCCCAGACTGCGCACAACCGACTTGGTAAAGGCTTCAGTAGCGCTCTGACGGTTGCTGCGCCGAGGCGTGCTCTTCGGCGGCTCGGCCTTGGGCGCCGGCGAGGCGGGCGCAGGTGGCGGTGCCGCCGCCAGTTCCGCACGCTTCTGCAGCTGCTCATAGGCCGATTCGCGATCGACGGTGTGCTCGTAGCGCTGCCGCAGCGCGCTGGCGGCGATCACCTGGGCGCGCTCGATCTCGTCGATCGTGCCCATGCGCGACTGCGGTGGCACCACCCAGGCGCGCTGCACCATCTGCGGCACGGCCTTGTCGCCGAGCATCGACACCAACGCCTCGCCGACGCCCATCTGGGTGATCGCTTCGGCCACATCGATGGCCGGATTGGCGACGAAGGTCTCGGCCGCGACCCGCACCGCCTTCTGGTCGCGCGGGGTGAAGGCGCGCAGGGCGTGCTGGATCCGGTTGCCGAGCTGGCCGAGCACGTTCGGCGGCACGTCATCGGGTTGCTGGCTGCAGAAATACACGCCGACGCCCTTGGAACGGATCAACCGCACCACCTGTTCCACTCTGGCCTGCAACTCCGGCGGCGCCTCGTCGAACAACAAATGTGCCTCGTCGAAGAAGAACACCAGCTTGGGCTTGTCCAGATCACCCACTTCGGGCAGCTCCTCGAACAATTCCGACAGCAACCAGAGCAGGAAGCTGGTGTAGATCCGCGGCCGCAGGATCAGCTTGTCCGCGGCCAGGATATGGATCGGCCCACGACCGTCCGGCGCCACCCGCAACAGATCCTCCAGCTGCAAAGCCGGTTCGCCGAAGAAGGCGTCAGCACCTTCGCCCTCCAGCGTCAGCAGCGAGCGCTGCACCGCGGCAATGGAATTCCTCGCCACCAACCCATAGCGGGTCGATATCTCCTTCGAGTTTTCGGCGACATGGCTCAGCAGCGCGCGCAGGTCCTTCAGATCCAGCAGCAGCAGGCCGTTGTCGTCGGCGACCCGAAAGACAACCTGCATGACGCCTTCCTGGACGGCATTCAGCCCCAGCATGCGCGACAGCAGCAGCGGCCCGATCTCGCTCGGCGTGGTCCGCAAGGGGTGGCCCTGCTTGCCATGCAGATCCCAGAACACGACCGGAAAGCCGGCCGGCTGCCAGTCCTCGATGCCAAGCATCTGCAGGCGTTTGCCGAACTTCTCGCTCATCTTGCCCGGCTGGCTCAATCCACCCAGATCACCCTTGATGTCGGCCAGGAACACCGGCACTCCACGCGCGGAGAAGGCCTCGGCCAGTATCTGCAGGCTGACCGTCTTGCCGGTCCCGGTCGCCCCAGCGACCAGACCGTGGCGATTGCCGTAGCGGGACAACAAGTCGATCGGCGCGTCGCCCACGGCGACGCGGATGCGGCTGGGATCGATCACGGGCAGGCTCCGGCGATAAGGGTTGGGCGATTCTAGCCCGGATCAGGGAGCGTTCCCGGATCGCCACCCAGGCCGGTCCCTCGCGCCCGCCCGGCTCCGATTCCCGCCCCGATGGGGCCGGCGGCGAAAACCAACCAGCTCGCGCGCGTTGGAACCGCGCTACGTTTAAGGGACGCTGAGGCCTGAAGATCGGCACGCCCTTGCTCTTGCCCGGCTGGGCCCTGTGCCCTGTGCCCTGAGCCCTCAGAACTCACCCCGTGGCGTCGCACGCCAAGTCACCGCGCACCAGCATCGAAGCCAAGCACCCGTGTTATCCTGCGCCCCCGCTTTTTTCCTTTTCGGGGCAGCCCATGTTGACGCTAGCCGCGCGCATGTCC
>DAIMJK010000166.1:4740-8004 GCA_036722245.1 Lysobacterales bacterium | reverse complement strand
CTGCTGGCCGGCACCTACGATGTAATCTATCGGCACGTGGGCGGCCACGCGCTGCCGGCCAACCGCGACGCCACCGTCAGCTGCCTGAAGTTCATGCCTGCGATGCCGTGATCAGTTCGACCTGCATCCAACCATGCGCGCGAATCGCCAATGGCGCGCAGCATCGCTTAAGCTGGAGGACTACGGCGGCTCCAGCCAGCACGCTGCGCCGGGTTGAAGTCTGACCCGGCGTAGCGCCAGCCCTGAGCCCTTTGCGTCACTTGCCCTCTATTCCCGGAGCCCAGCCATGTTCGACTTGATCACCGCCAGCCTGCTCGTCCTGGCGTTGCAGGCACCCGGTCAGATCTACCGCTGCCCGGCCAGCGACGGCAGCGTGCATTACCAGGACCAACCCTGTGCCGGCGGCAAGAAGTTCAGCGGCGGCGCCGGCGACGAGCAGGACCTGCGCACATGGCTGGAAGGAATGGCCGCACCGGCGGCCCGCGCACCCGCGGCCTCGTCTGGACGCACACCCAGTCGCTCGACCGGCGCCGCGCCGCTGCTGAGCGCGAGCGAACGGCTGATTGCAGTATGTTCGGAGCGCTTCCTGGCCTGTGCCAGCGACCAGGCGGCCAAGATGGACCGCTGCGTCGCCGCCCTGCCCCGCTGCAGCAGCACGCGCAGCAGCGGCTGCTGTCCCAGCAGTTGCGTGGAGGCCTATCAGAGCCGCCGCAATCAGGGCAGCCCGCTGCCCGCTGCGGTTCGCGGCGCCCTGCTTGACCCGAGTTCGGGGCCGAGTTGCGCCGCGCCTTGACGCCGATTGGACCCAGGGTTACCCGCTAGCCAGAGCGGCTCTCGCCTCGCGTATTTTCGTGTTTGGCTGAACGGAAGGCAGAACAGCATCCAAAGCGACCCGGAGCGCCGCAGTCCAAAGCAGAGCGCTGCACCCCAAAGCCTGAACGGGGGCTGGCAGTCGGAATGATGCCAGCCTGATGTGCCGGGCGCGGACCTCGAAGTCGCCCCGGGCAGCTACGGGCAGGTCAGCCCGGAAGGTTGGGTCAGGCGGGTCAGGTGCATGCTGCCGCTGCCGAAACCGCCGACCGCGCTGCTGAACTCGACCGTACCGCTGCTGCAACTATCGAAACTGAAATTGAGCGTGCCCCAGGCGTCATTGACGACCTGGGTCGGATCGAAGTTCGGGATCCAGCGCCCGCCGCGGGTCTGCACCACATCGACGATGGCCCGGTCACCTTCGATCGGTCCGGTGCCTCCGAACCAGGCCTGATTACCCTCGGGGTCGAAGGTGAACCACCACGCCAACAAGCGCGGCTGCGGGAAGTTGGGCGACGGGTCGAGCACCTCCAGGAAGATGCCGTGACCGGACTGCTCCGGATCGAACCAGGCACCGGTGATCCCCGAGCCGATCGGAATACCACTGGCCACCGGCTCGCCGTCACTCACCAGCAGGACCTGATTGGAGCGACTGAGATAGAGGTTGCCGACCTCATCTGTACCGAAGCTCAGCACGCCCGTGATGGGACTGGAACCCGACCCGATGTACTGGGTCACGGATCCATCGCCCCGCATTCCCCATAGGTGACCAGAAACGAAGTCGGCGAAGAAATACAGGCCCTGCATGCGCGGATAGCTGGAACCCCGATAGACCCGACCACCAATCACCGCTTGCGCGCCGGGCTGGCCGTACTCAAAGCTTGGTGGGCTCAGGCCCGGCGTGTCGCAGTTGCCGGAGAAGCACAAGCTGCCCTCATAGATGCGCCATCCGAAGTTCCGCCCGGCACCGCTACCAGCAGGGACCAGATTGATCTCCTCGAAGTTGTCCTGGCCCACGTCCGCGATGTAGAGATGCCCGGTGACGCTGTCAAAGGCAAAACGCCACGGGTTGCGCAAACCCAAGGCCCAGACTTCCGGTCGGGCTTCCGGATCACTGATGAACGGGTTGTCTGGAGGGAGGGCATAGCCGGTTGCCGGCGACACATCGATGCGCAGCAACTTGCCGAGCAGGCTCATGCGATTCTGGGCAAAATCGAAGGGGTCGCCACCAGAGCCGCCATCGCCACTGGCGATGTAGAGCATGCCATCCGGACCGAAGGCCAGTTGGCCACCGTTGTGATTGCTGAAGGGTTGATCGAAGCTCAGCAGTACCTCTTCCGACGCCGGATCCGCCAGATCCGGGTCGGTAGCTGAAACCCTGAATCGGCTGATCCGGGTGCCTCCACTGCTGTCCGTGTAATTCACGTAGAAGCGCCCGCTGCTGGCGTAATCGGGCGCGAAGGCCAGACCGAGCAGACCCTGCTCGCCACCCATTGGCCGAGGCAGGGCATCGCCCAGCGACAGGAATGCAGCCGGCTCCAAGCTGACGCCATTCCAGATCCTGATATCGCCCGTGCGCTGGACCAGAAACAGCCGCCCGCTGCCATCGCCGGCATGGGTGATGTCGGTTACCCCGGACAACCCCTCGACTACCGGAGTGAAGCGCAGATCGAGTGTTTGCGCAGCGCTGCTGGCAGCCTGCAACGCGAACAGCAAGATCAGGATTCGGCACATATCGAGCTACCTCGTCATCTGTAGCGGACAATCCTCCCACGGGCCCCGTGGCGGCGCTACTTTGGTGTCGCCAAAGCGAGAACTAGTCCGAATCCGCAAAAAGCAGAAGGGGGCCGAACGGCCCCCTTCTGCATTACTCATGTTGCAACAGGACGGTCAGTCCGCGATCTCTTCCAGACCGTCGATCAGCAACGCATCCGCACTGCCACCACCGGGAATGGCCGTGCCGGTGATCGCCACCGTCATGCTCGACTCGGGGAACTGGTCGGTGCCCTCGGTGATGTTGACCCGGCCATAGCTCAGATCCGGGGTCGGCGCGATGACCGTGGCGAAGATGCGCAACGTCTGCGTCTCGCTCAGATCACCTGTGAAGTCGAAGCTGCTCGGCTCAACCCGCAACAGCACGCCCGGTGGGGTCTCGACCGAGACGTCCCAGCTGGTCGCGACATCCCGCGCATTGCGCACCGTGCGTTCCCACATGCACCAGCCCGGGCAACTCGTGAAGCGCATGCTCGGCAGGTTCAGGGTGCGCGGATTGCCGCCAGTTGATGGATTGGCAGCCAGGAAGTTCGCGAAACTCTCGTCCATGACCAGTCCGGCGCGCGCCGCGTTGTTCATGTCCACGCGGCCGTTGCCGACATGCTCGGGCGTCCACGGCGTGGTGGCGTCGGAGAAGAAGCCTGCGCGCTCGGTCGTCAGTTGCAACGCGGACTTGATTTC
>DAIMJK010000166.1:948-4730 GCA_036722245.1 Lysobacterales bacterium | reverse complement strand
TGCGGTGTCCAGCTCGGGTTGGCCGCTCGAACCAGCGCGCCCGCACCTGCCGTATGGGGTGAGGACATCGAAGTGCCGGTCAGGAAGCCGAACTGGCCGCCAATGTCACCGATCGCGGCATAAATGTTGGTGCCGGGGTTGGTGATGTCAGGCTTGGTCACGTCGAAATCGACGTTCGGACCCTGCAAGCTGCCGGCATTGAGAATGTCGGCAAAGGAGATTTCAGTTACGCGTTCGGCCGGTGCAGTGACGGTCATTTCCGCGGCCGGGGTACCCACCAGGAAATCGCGGATGGCAATACCCGAACCCTGGCTGATCATGGCCGATGGGATCGTCGTCGCCTCGATCCCGCCCATGATGATCGGCGGACCACCGGCGTTGTTGTAGACGATCGCCGCGGCGGCGCCAGCGCTGGTCGCGTTGTTGATCTTCTCGGCGAAAGAGCAATTGCCGCGGGAAATCAAGGCGATCTGACCCGTCATCGAGCCGGCCGGGAACCCACCGCCCGCGGTGCAGCCTTCCTCGTTGCCGAGGGCTGCGGCGGACGCCACAGTCGCAGTCGTTGTGCCATCGGCGAAATCAATGCCGCTTCCAGCTTGCGCCGGTACGTCCTGCGGGCCACCATCAACATCGACCGGGAACCCGACTATGCGGTCATGGGTGGAATTTGCCACCGACATCACCCACGGTCCACGGTGATTGACGTTGGCGAACGGATCAGGCGTTGCGGCGCGAGTGTTGCCAGCCGATGCGGCAACAAAGATGTCGGCGTTGACCGCATCGAGGAAGTTCCGATCCTGATCCGACCAGGGCGAACGACCACCCGAGATCGAGTAGTTGAGCACGTCGACCTGATCGATGATCGCCTGCTGGGTTGACGCCACGATCGCCGCGCCATCACAGGTGTTGGTGCCACAGACCTTGTAGGTGATCACGTGGGCACACGGCGCGACGCCCGAGATCGGGAAGGCCAGTTCGACGCCCTGCACCACCAGCGGCGGCGTGAGCGAGTTGCCGGCCGCGGTCGAAGCCGTATGCACACCATGACCGGTCCCGCTGGGATCGGTATCTTCCGGGTTACCGCCAACGCAGTTGGGCGAGAGGCAGTCGTAGGACGCGACCAGCTTGGGATTGCCTGCATCGAAACCGCAGCTGGGATCGGCATCGTCGGAGAAGGACGGGTGATCGGCATTGCCACCGGAGTCGATGACGCCGACGACCACACCTTCACCACGGATCGGCGTGCCGCCAATGACGGCAGTACCGTCCCACACGGCGGGTGCGCCGATCAGCTGCGGGCCAGCATCGGTATCGAGGTAATAGGTTCCGCCCGGCTCGACCGAAACGATGCCGGGGACCGACCGCAGCCGCTGGGCTTCTTCCGCCGTCAGACTCAGGGCGACGCCATGGAACATGACATCGTAGTCATGCAGGGCGTCGGCATTGCGCGACAGGGCGGCGGTGATGGCACCCATGTAGTCCGAGCGCATATTTGCCAGATGATCGCGGTAGGCAGAGGCGGCCTGGGTCTTGATGTCGAGCTTGCGCTGACCATTGGCAGCCGGCTCTGTAGCGCGCAATCCGGCAACCTCGCCCTTGTAATGGAGCAGACCGGACTCGCCGAATTTGACGATGTAGTTTTCGACTGCAGCGGCATCGGCGGCAGTGGTGTCCGCCGCGAAGGCTGCGGGGAGATTGCAGGTCATGGCGAGGCCGTAAAGGCCGATTGCCAACGCTTGAGCTAGACGCATCGATGGATACCTCGTGAGTGCGCGGAAACGGTGGGATCGAGACGCTCGAACCGGCGCCCGGTATAACACGAACCAGGAGCTCGTAGGTGAATTGCTGCACCGCGTCATGCTTGAACCGAGTCTGAATCACTCAATTCGGACATGGCGCGCACGTTCATGAAATACCCCGGCCATGAAACATCCGATCTTCAAGCGGTACATCCGTGTGGGTTGCGGGCGCAGCCCAGACACTGCAGTTGCGACCGGCCGCCTTGGCCTGGTAGAGCGCCCGATCAGCCGCGGCCAGGCTTTGCTCGATCGAGTCGTGGTGCAGCTCAACTACGCCCGCCGACACGCTGACTTGCGCGCCGAGAGCCGCTGAGGCGGCGTCACCAACCGCCCGACGCAGGCTCTCGGCATCCGCCGCGCCGGGTGCATGCGGCAAAAGCAGGACGAACTCCTCGCCACCAAATCGCGCCACAGTCACTTCCGGCCCGGCGGCCGCGTGCAGCGCCGGCACCACTGCCTGCAGTACTCGGTCGCCGGCCAGATGGCCATGACGATCATTGATGTCCTTGAACAAATCGAAGTCAAACAGCATCAGGGCCGTGCCTTCAGGAGCCTGCCGCGCGCGGCGGTAGAAGGCCCGTCGGTTCAGTGCACCGGTCAGTGCATCGGTATCGGCCAGATGTTGCAGTCGCGCCGTGTTGCGCCTTTGCAGCACCACCAGCAAGGACACCAGCACGAGCACCGAAAGGATGGCGCCGACCAGCGCAAAGGCTGCCGGCCTCAGCGGAATCAGACCCGGCGCGCTCAGGATAACGCCCTGTGACGAGATTCCATTGGTAACCAGCAGCGCCGCCATGATCCGTGCTGGCAGACAGTCCACCGGCGTGCAGTGGCGCCAGGCCAGCCAGGCCCGGCCGAAAGTGGAGAGCAGCACACACAGCACGACGACCACATTCCGCAAACGAGCCAGATCGGGATCGGAATCCCACCACCACAGCACGCCGATTGCAGCCAGTGCGAGCAGACTGAGGGCCACGGACGGGGGTTTGCGGCCGAAAAGCGGGAACACTGACCACCACAGCACCAGCATCCCCGTGATCAACAGCCCGTTGGTCAGGTTCCAGTCATCAATCCCGAGCGCGTTGCGGAAAGCGATCAGGACAAAGCTGCTTCCGGTCAGCATCAGGCCGAGCGCATAGACCGCAAGCGCTCCGCGCCAGTGACTGGTCAGTGCCAGCGCCAGCAGCAAGACCGAACCGGTCAAATTGACAAGTCCGGCCGCAAAATGGATCAGTTCACCCGCATCGAGCGCCAAATTCGCCGAGTACTTCTGCCGCCTGCCGGCGACTGAGTATGCCAGTATGGAATGCCTCGGAGATTGGACCTTGCTGGGGGTTGCAATGACGCACCGGAGTCTGGACGGTCCTGTCGGCGTGTGCCGTGCCGACCACGCACCGCAGCGGCAATTGAGCGGGCGCCCTTGCACGCGCGGCCGCCATGGGCTCAGATCCCCCCTGTTCGGTGTGATGCTTGCTGCCGCAGTACTGTCTACCGCCCAGCCGGCACTGACCGAAAGCGATGACTCGATCGCCGCCGAGTATGACCGCTTGCTGGCCACGGGCTGTGTACCCGCAGCGTTTGACGTGGCTACAGCGATCGAAGCGCGGGTGTTGCGCAATTTGCCCTTTGCCCGCGCCGGGCTGCGCTTTGCCTCGGCCGACCTCACCGAACTGTACGTTGCCGACGGCGATTGGTATCAACCCGCGCATCCGCGTGTGGTCCTGGACGAAACCGATCAGGCCTGCGTCGAGCGCCTGCGGCTGCACGAAGTTGTGCTTCGGGAGCAGTTGCCTATCGATGCGGCGGTCGAGGCCGTGCTGACGCGGGATCCCGATGTGTTTTGGTCGCTACGCCGGCATACCCGATACCCGAACCAGTACCGGAATGCGCGTAGCTGGCTTGACGAGCTCTCATGGACCTGGAGCTTCGTCGACGGTGCGGCCTGTGGCGGCGATGGCAGCCCGGAGGCCGCTGATGACTGCG
>DAIMJK010000166.1:0-938 GCA_036722245.1 Lysobacterales bacterium | reverse complement strand
GACTGCGCCGGTGTCGCGATCGTATGCAGTGCGGATGAGGACAATCCGACGCCGCGCTGCGAGGTGGTCTTGGCGGGGTGAGATCGGAGAACTGATGGGCTTGTGGCGAGAAGCGCGAATGGGGTTCGCGTACTTCGTTGAAAACCAATGCGTCACCCACTTCGCAAGGTGCGGGGTCACCGGGCTGAAAGCCTTCTCCTTCGGGCGAATGAAAGAAGGCCTTCTCGCCCGGTGACCTTACGCGCGTCGGTGTGCGGCCGACGTAACTAGCAGACGCAAGTCGCTGCAAAGTTCTCTCAGAAAGACCCCATCAACCGGGATCTTGCCAATTGCGTCCCGTGATTCTGCCCTGCGGTCCGCGCGCAGGGATCGCGTTCAACCTTCGAAATCACCACCAAACAGATCGTTGGGTTCGAAGGCACTCTTGTACAGCGTGTCGGCCATCAGTTGCTGCGGCGGCTGCTTGCCGAGTTGCTCGTCGCCGATCGGCGCGGCCGGCGCCAGCACCATCAGCGCGGCGGCCAGTCCGGCCCCGGCGAACCCTGCAAACGCCCAACCATCGAGCGCAAACCAACGACGACGGGCGCTGCCTTCGATCCGGCTTGCCAGGCTGTCGGCAGCCGACTCCATCGCCATTCCCAAGCGCAGCGCACTCAGCGTGGCCGGCTCTTCCAGCAAGCGATCGATGATCTGGCCACGCGTGGCGCTGTCGATGCGCTCGCCCAACAAGCGGGCGGCATCTGCGCTGGCCGGGTCTATCCGTTGGTCCATCACTGCTCTCCGTCGTTGCCTGCAGTCAAACTCTGGCGCAACTCCGCGAGGGTTCGATACAACAGGTTGCGCACTTTCGCTTCCGTCCAGTCCAGCAGGCGGGCACTCTCCAACGTGGAAAAGCCCGCCAGGTACAAGCGCACCACTCGCCGCGTCTCGTCGGCATA
>DAIMJK010000165.1:0-8037 GCA_036722245.1 Lysobacterales bacterium | reverse complement strand
GACGAGCGGGTCGTGATTCGCGAACTGCCGCGGCGGCAAGTCGCCGCGATCCGGTTCTCGGGAACCTGGTCGACCCGCCGCTTCGAGAGCTATCGCGCGGCGCTGCTGGAGGCGGTCGAGCGGAGCGGACTGCAGACCGTCGGTGAAACCTGGTCGGCACGCTACGATCCTCCATGGACACCGTGGTTCTTGCGCCGGAATGAAATCATGATTGAGACGATGCCGCGCGGCAAGACGGCGCCGCGCTGAGCGCCACCCACTCACGGCCGACCAGGATCGCCGGCTAGATTGACTCTTAGACAATCGTCGAATTGCCGTCGGCGCCGGCAACTGCCTCAATCGCCCTTGGCACTGGACGCGGCGGTGACAGGATTGCGCCTTGCGTCCGCCACTCGTGGATCGCAAAGCTGCGAAGGGGACGACCATGAATGCGCACAAGACGCAACGCGGGCTGGACGAGCTCAGCGGGCGCACGCTCAAGCTCGGCGTGCTGACTCGGCGATTGCTGATCTTCATCGATGGCCAGCGCGACCGGGGCGAGCGCCAGCGCGGTCGGTATCGTTCGCGTGGCGATGAGGCTGCGTGTCCACTCATCATGGATCGAGTCTGGGCATTGCAACGAGACTGATAAAAGACTAAATTCAGTCCTGTTCGTCTAAGGACCACAGTTATGCGCTACTCATCCCAGGTCAAGCCCATCAGCTACCTCAAGGCCCATGCCGCCGAGGTACTGACCCAGATTGCCGAACGGCGTGAACCCTTGGTCATCACGCAGAACGGCGAAGCCAAGGCCGTTCTGCAGGACGTTGCCTCGTTTGAGGAAACCCAGGAGACGCTCGCACTGCTGAAGATCCTGGCGCTCGGCCAGCAGGACGTCGAGGCGGGCCGGGTCAAGCCGGTCGCCGATGTTCTGGCGCGCTTGCGTGCGAAGCGCGCCGCGGCCTGATGGTCGGCAAGCCGATGCACTATCAGGTCCTGCTGACCCAAGGCGCGGAGCAGGACCTTGAATCCATCCACAACTACATTTCCGAGTTCGACAGTGTCGCCAATGCCAACTACGTTCTCGACCGATTGATGGAGGTCGCGGAGGGACTCGCCCAGTTCCCTGAGCGTGGCAGCTACCCGCAGGAACTCGTTGCATTGGGCATCAAGGACTACCGCCAGACGGCGTTCAAACCCTACCGGGTGATCTATCGTGTCCTGGGCGGCCAGGTCGTCATCTATCTCATCGTTGATGGTCGACGAGACATGCAGTCCGTGCTGGCACGACGGCTGCTGGGTGCTTGACCCGCGGTCAGCCAGGGCAGTGATGACGCCTGCGCTACACTTCCGCTTTGCCGAATTGGGATCTGCACCATGGCTGTCAGCGTCTTCGATCTGTTCAAGATCGGCATCGGTCCCTCCAGCTCGCATACCGTCGGACCGATGCGGGCGGCACATCGTTTCGTCGGGCGGCTGGACGAATTCGGTCATCTGGCGAAGCTGACGCGGATCCGCTGTGAGCTGTTCGGCTCGCTTGCGCTGACCGGGCGCGGGCATGGCACCGACAAGGCGGTGCTGCTGGGGTTGGAGGGCGAGGAACCCGACAAGGTCGATGTCGAGCAGATCGAAACACGGCTGGCGCGGATTCGCTGCGAAGGGCGACTGCAGTTGCCGGGCCTGGTCACACCGCTGCCTTTTGACGAGAAACGCGATCTGGTCTTCAACAAGCGCCAGCGCCTGCCGCACCACTCCAACGGCATGCGCTTCGAGGCCTTCGCGGCCGACGATGAACTGTTGTTCACGCGTGACTACTATTCGGTCGGTGGCGGCTTCGTGGTCAATCAGGACGAGGCGGCCGAGGACCGTATCGTGCCCGATGCCACCGCCCAGCCCTACCCCTTCAACAGTGGCGACGATCTGCTTGCGCACAGTGAGCACACAGGTCTGAGCATTGCCCGGATGATGCTGGCCAACGAGCAGGTCTGGCGCACGGAGGCCGAGGTGCGCAGCGGATTGCTTGAGATCTGGGCCGCGATGGAGGCCTGCGTGGCGCGCGGGATGCGTCAGGACGGGGTGCTCCCCGGCGGCTTGAAGGTCCGTCGGCGCGCGCCGGCGATGGTTGCCGAGTTGCGCGAACGTCCCGAGGCCGCGCTGCGTGATCCGCTGACGATCCTGGACTGGGTCAATCTGTACGCGCTGGCGGTGAACGAGGAGAACGCCGCCGGGGGCCGCGTGGTCACTGCGCCAACCAACGGCGCGGCCGGCATCATTCCGGCGGTACTGCACTACTACACCCGCTTCGTCCCGGCGGCGAACGATAATGGGGTGATCGACTTCCTGCTCACCGCCGGCGCGATCGGCATCCTGTACAAGGAGAATGCGTCGATCTCCGGTGCCGAGGTCGGCTGTCAGGGTGAAGTCGGGGTGGCCTGTTCGATGGCCGCCGGCGGCCTCGCGGCGGCGCTCGGCGCCAGCGTGCTGCAGATCGAGAACGCGGCCGAAATCGGCATGGAACACAATCTGGGTCTGACCTGCGATCCGATCGGCGGTCTGGTCCAGATTCCATGCATCGAGCGCAATGCGATGGGTTCGGTCAAGGCCATCAACGCGGTGCGGATGGCGATGCGCGGCGACGGCAAGCACCGGGTCAGCCTGGACAAGGTGATCAAGACCATGCGCGAAACCGGGCGCGACATGCGCGACAAGTACAAGGAAACCTCGCGCGGCGGGCTGGCGGTGAATGTGATCGAGTGCTGATGGAACTGGCTGCCGGAACTGTTGATGCGGTTCGCGGAGCTCACCGACATCCTACGCGCTCAGCCACCGCTCTTCTGGACCCCGGGCTCTGGGCCCTCCCCTTCAGTCCCGTCAGCCTTCAGGGCTCGGGCGCCGCATGTCGGATCGCACACCAAACTGCGTATTAGTCCCATGGGCTGCACATGATGTGCGGCCGAAGCGGCGGGGAGTACGGCATGCGGCGGGGATGGATGGGGCTTTCGGCGGCACTGGCTCTGGGCGGCGCGACGGCGCTGGCGCAATCGACGACCACCGAATGGCCGACCGGAATCGGCTTTCCGAATGTGCCGCGGACCGAAGGTGAACTGATCGCCGGGCCGTTTGCGGTGCAGGACGGCCGCGCTGCGATCCTGGCCTGGCACAACGGCATTCTGTTCTCCTCGCCGGAGGCGCCCGCCAGCAATCCCGGCTCGAATATCCAGGCGCGGATGTGGAACCTGATGAATCCGGCCAATCCGCGCCTCATCGTCAACGCGCCGGCTAATGCGAGCGGCTCGCTCGGCACCTCGCCGATGGCGATCAACGCGCATGGCTACTTTCATGTCGGCCAGAACATGCTCAGCGGTGAACCGGGCCCCTTCCTGGTGCTCGGCCCCGATTGGCCACCGGAATCACCCTGGTCCTTCCGCGCCCAGGATGGCATTCCTGGCGTGGCACGGCTGGCCTCGGGCAATCTGGGCGCCGGCGTGCGCGGCGTGCTGCAGCAACCGTGGTTCATCGAGCAGACCTGGTGGAGTTACAACGCGGTCGGTGGTCTGGCATCCATCTACACCAACGGCCCGCCCGGCTTCCCGGGCAGCACGTTGCAATCAAGCTGGGACCACCTCGGTCTGACCGGTGTCATCGGCCATCCCTTCCTGCTCGGCAATCTGCTGATCTACGCCTCCGACCAGAGCCGCACCGGTGTGGCGACCTACGACATCAGCGATCCGACCCAGCCGGTCCTGCTCGACGTGCTGCGCCACGGCGGCCCCGGCGGCTACTGGCCGGAGTTGTGGGGCAATGCGGGCGAGTTGTACATCGTGTTTCCGTACAACGACGGCGGCAGCAACGGCATGCGCGTGGTCGATGCGACCGACCCCACCGCGCTGCGCTTCGTGGCCGATGTGCCATTGGCGCGGCCGAACGGTTCCTCGGGGGCGATGTACGCGCAGTTCCAGGACGAGTACGCCTTCATCGGCGAGCACAAGATCGACATGCGCACGCGCCAGTCGGTGCGCCAGTTCACGACCATCAGCAACAACGTCGACATGAGCCAGTTTGCGTTGCCGCTGGGCAATCTGCTGGTTACCGGTGGCGTGGGTGATCCGGGCCAGGGCATTGCGATCTTTGCGCACCAGGCCGAGCCAGACAGCCGACCGCCCAGCGTGGCCTTCCATATTCCGCGCGCCGGCCAGACTGGCTATCCGCTCGGCGCGCCGATCAGTCTGTTGATTCACGAGACCCTCGATACGCTGTCGATCGTCAACGGCAGCAGCTTCATGGTCCGGCAGGTACTCAGTCCGGGCGTGTTTGGTCCGCCGCTGGGCGGGCGCTGGACCCTTGCCTTCAACGACGTATTCACCTTCCAGCCGAGCCAGCCGCTGCTTGCCGATGCCAGCTATGAAGTGCGGCTGGTCGGAATCGCGGACGCTGCCGGCAATGCGATGCCGGCTTATGCGTGGACCTTCTCCACCGGTCAGGCGATCGGTGGCAACCTGCCGCCGCAGATCGACAGCTTCAGCGCCACCCCCTACCCGGCCGCACCCGGCCAGACGGTCGATTTTCTCGCCGTCGGCAGCGATCCGGAAGATGATCCGCTGCAGTACCGCTTCGACTTTGGCGACGGTTCGCCGCGCACCGAATGGAGCGCGACGCCAACCGCGATCACCAGCTACGCCGCTGCTGGCCACTACCGTGCCAGCGTCCAGGTGCGCGACCCCTCCGGCGTGGTTGCCAGTCGCAGCCGGGTGGTCACTGTGCTCACGCCACTGCCGACCAGCCGACCGACGGCCAGCAGCCCGATCCTGTGCGACGGGCCCGGCCGGCGCGTCTGGACGGTCAACCCCGACAGCAACACGATCAGCGTGCTCGACGCCGACAGCCTGCTCAAGCTGGCCGAGTACCCGACCTGCAGCGACCCGCGCGCAATCGCCCGCTCGCCCGCGGGCCAGCTGTGGGTGGCCTGCAAGGACGACGACCGGATACGCGTCCACGACGAGGTCAACGGCAGCGTGATCGATACGATCCAGACCGGCTACGGCAGCGGGCCGGTCGGCCTGGCGCTGAGCCCCGATGGCACGCAGGCCTACGTCGCACTCAGTCAGCGCGGCGAGTTGCGGCGCTACAACGTTGCGACCCGGCAACAGACCGGTGTACTCGCACTGGGGTCAAACCCGCACGGCGTGGCCGTCGCGGCCGACGGCTCGCGCGTGCTGGTGACCAGATTTCTCGCCGCGCTGCACCACGCCGAGGTCTGGGATGTCAATGCAGCGACCATGCAGCTGACCCGGGCGATCCGGATCCCGAAGATTGGCGGAGACGAGAACCGCGACACCACCGCAAGCGGCAAGGGGGTGGCCAATTATCTGGCCGGGGCAACAATCTCGCCGCGCAGTGCGCGTGCGTTCATTCCGGCGACCAAGCCAAACAGCGAGCGCGGCCTGTTGATTCATCCCAGCCAGGATCTGGATCAGGACAACACGATCCGCAACCTGCTGGTGGAGATCGACCCGGCCGGGTCCAGCCCGGGCACCCGTTTCCGCCGCAGCATCGACATCGACAACTCCGATTCGGCCAGTGCGGTCGCCTTCTCACCGCTCGGCGACTACCTGCTGCTGACCCTGCAGGGCATGAACGAGATGCTGGTTCTCGATGCGCTGGCGCTGGATGCCAGCAGTGGTCTGGGCGCATTGGTCACCCGGGTTGGGACTGGCGCGGCGCCGCAGGGTGTCTGCACCGACAGTCAGACCGATCGCAGCTTCGTCCACAACTTCATGGGTCGCAGCGTCAGCGTGCTGGACACCGCCGCACTGTTCCAGAGCGGTTCGCTGCAGGTGCCCGGCAGCAGCGTGGCGATGGTCGCCAACGAGACCCTGGCCGAGCCGGTGCTGCAGGGCAAGCGGATTTTCTATCACGCGGGCGATCCACGGATGAGCGCGGAGGGCTACATCTCTTGTGCGAGCTGTCATATCGATGGCGCTGACGACGGTCGCAGCTGGGATTTCAGTGGCCGCGGCGAGGGTCTGCGCAACACCACCGTGCTCAACGGCCGCGGCGGCATGGCGCATGGCAATGTCCACTGGACCGCCAACTTCGACGAGATCCAGGACTTCGAGAACGACATCCGGCTGTTCTTCGGCGGCAGCGGATTCCTGACCGACACCCAGTTCAATCAGACCAGCGCCCCGTTGGGGCCGCCCAAGGCGGGTCTGAACGCCGATCTGGACGCGCTCGCGGCCTACGTCAGCTCACTGGGCCACGGCAGCCTGCCGCGCAGTCCGCATCGATCGTCGGACGGCAGCAACAGCGCAATGGCCTTGCTCGGCGAGACGATCTTCAACCGCGAGAACTGCGCCAGCTGCCACACCCCTCCGCGCTACACCGACAGTACCGTCGGTAGCAGCCTGCTGCATGATGTCGGCACGCTGCGCGCCAGCTCCGGCGGCCGTCTGGGTGGCGCGCTGCACGGGATAGACACACCGACCCTGCGCGGCGTCTGGGCGAGCCCGCCGTACTTCCACGACGGCTCGGCCCCGACTCTGGCCGACGTCTTCCGGGTCACCGGCGGCAGCACGCTGGCAGCCAAGTCCGCGCAGCTGGCCGGCGGCGCCAGCCTGATCAACACCTTCGTCAGCTTGAACAACGACGACACCGTCCGCGGCCGCGCCTACGTCCAGCTGGAGGCACCCGCCCATCGTCTGACCTACAACAATGTCGACGGCGGCCCTGGCGGCATCGGCGCGATCGAGCTGCGCTACAGCAACTCCCGCGTCGGCGCGCAGACCCAGGCACTCACGGTACGCGTCAACGGGGTCAATCTGCCGGCCATCGCGCTGCCAGCCAGCGACAATGACCCCACCTGGCGCAGCACCAACTGGAGCGTATTCCGGGTCGAGAACGTGCCCTTCAATGCAGGCAGCGGCAACAGCATCGAGCTGTCGACCAACAACTGGTACGTCGCGATCGACGAGATCCTGGTCGCCAACGCCGCCGACCTGGCCGCCGCGCAAGTCCATCGCCGCGTATCCTCGCTGCCAGTCGACGAGCAGGACGCGTTGATCGCGTTCCTGCGTGAACTGGATGGGAGCGGCGGTGGGAACCCTGGGCCGGATACGCTATTTGCCGATGGATTCGAGTAGCAAAGGAGCGGAAGAGCCGATTGACCACAAAGGACACAAAGGACACAAAGGAGAGCGAGAGCGAACCTGCTTGGACTCAAACCTCAGTTGACAGATTCGTGGATCAAGCGGGATTCCAAGACCCAGGAGTGAATGAGCTCTTGCCTCGGACAAAGCCGAAACGTAGTGTGCTTGGCCCCTAACAGTCTCGTCGGAGCACGGCTATTCGCAAAATGCTCTTCATCTGCAGCCAGAACAGGCTGCGTAGTCCGACTGCCGAGCATGTGTTCGCCAGCCTCGATGGGGTCGAGACGGCCTCTGCGGGGTTGAACAACGATGCCGAAGTGCCGGTCAGCCCAGAGCTGCTGGAATGGGCCGACCTCATCTTCGTGATGGAAAAGACCCATCGAAACAAGCTGTCGAAGAAGTTCAAGGCCAGCCTGGCCGGCAAGCGGGTGATCTGCCTCGACATCCCGGACGAGTACGGCTACCTGGATCCCGAGCTGGTCGTGCTGCTGAAGGCCCGGGTGATGCGATATCTGCCTGCGGGCTAGCTCTCGATCGCTTGGTTGGGCAGGGTTCGACTGGATTGCCGCAGTTGCTTGGGCTCCTTCGCAATGACGACGGAGTGAGGCCAGCCTCAGCCCCGCTCTGAACTGGCTACTGGAACCGGCCACAGGAACCGCTCTTCGATCACTCAAACAGCCGCTTGTCCTTGGCATAACCCCAGGCTTGCTGGCGCGTGACCAGACCGCGTTTGACCAGGTCCTGCAGGCACTGGTCTAGCGTCTGCATGCCATAGTTCGAGCCGGTCTGGATCGAGGAGTACATCTGCGCGACCTTGTCCTCGCGGATCAGGTTGCGGATGGCCGGGATGCCGACCATGATCTCGTGCGCGGCGATACGGCCGCCGCCGACCTTCTTCAGCAGAGTCTGCGAA
>DAIMJK010000164.1:0-8067 GCA_036722245.1 Lysobacterales bacterium | reverse complement strand
CAAGAGCAAGTGCAAGAGCAAGTGCAAGAGCAAGTGCAAGAGCAAGTGCAAGAGCAAGTGCAAGAGCTTCGCCAGCAGGCTGGCTACTACAAGTTGGACACCAACGGCCAAGCGACGAACATGCAGGCAGCGACACCACAGCTCTTGACATTACGTAAAACGTAAAACTTAAAAAATCGCTCTAAATACCTCAAAGAACCCCAGGCCCAAACCTTGCCCCAAACAACCCTGACAACGACCTGTTACATGTGCGCCTGCCGCTGCGGGATTCGGGTGCATCTGCAGGATGGACAGCTGCGGTATATCGATGGCAATCCGGATCACCCGGTCAATCGGGGGGTGATCTGCGCCAAGGGGGCGAGTGGGCCGATGACGCAGCGTTCGCCGGCGCGGTTGACGGCGCCCTTGAAGCGGGTCGGGCCGCGCGGGAGTGGGGAGTTCGAGACGATCAGCTGGGACGAGGCGCTCGCCATGCTGGCGACGCGGCTGGGCAGGATCCGGGCGGAGGATCCGAACAAGCTCGCCTTCTTTAGCGGCCGCGACCAGTCGCAGGCGCTGACCGGCTGGTGGGCGCAGGCTTTCGGCACGGTCAACTACGCCGCCCACGGCGGTTTCTGCTCGGTCAACATGGCCGCGGCCGGTCTGTACACGATCGGCGGCTCCTTCTGGGAGTTCGGTGAGCCGGACTGGGAGCACGCCAAGACCCTGTGGCTGTGGGGCGTGGCCGAAGACCACGATTCCAATCCGATCAAGCTGGGCCTTGGCAAGCTGCGTCAGCGCGGGGCGAAGATCGTCGTGATCAATCCGATCCGCACCGGCTATGGCGCGCTCGCAGACGAGTGGATCGGCATCCGGCCCGGCTCCGATGGTGCGCTGGCGCTGGCGCTGGTGCATGAACTACTGCGCACCGATCGAATCGATCTGGACTATCTGGTGCGTTACTGCAACGCCCACTGGCTGGTGATCCGCAGCCCCGGCGACCCGGCCGACGGGCTGTTCGCGCGCGACCGGGAGGGTCGACCGCTGTGCGCGGTGCGCGGAGATCACGTGCCGCGTCTGCTCCCCGCCGATGCGCCGGACCTGCAGCCGCTGGTCGTTGGCGAAGTGCGGCTGCCGGACGGCCGCGAGGCGGTGCCGGTGTTTCAGCTGATCGCCGAGCGCTATCTGGCGCCCGAATACGCGCCGGAGGCGGCCGCGCTAGTCACCGGCATCCCGGCCGACACGATTCGCCGGCTCGCGCGCGAACTGGCCGAGACCGCCTTCGACCAGGCGATCGAACTGGCCCAGCCGTGGGTCGATGCACACGGCCGCAAGCACGCCACGATGGTCGGCCGACCGGTCGCGATGCATGCGATGCGCGGCATCTCGGCCCACGTCAACGGCTTCCACACCGCGCGCGCGCTGCATCTGCTGCAGATGCTGCTCGGCGCTGTCGACACGCCGGGCTCCTTCCGCTATCAGCCGCCGTTCCCGAAGCCGATTCCGCCGGCCAATCGCCCGGGTCGGCGGCGTGGCAGTGATGGCAAGCTGGACGCGGCACCGCTGGGCTTTCCGCAGTCGCCCGAAGACCTGCTGGTCGATACTGAAGGGCGCCCCGAACGCATCGACCACGCCTATTCCTGGGCCCATCCGCTGGCCGTGCACGGCATGCTGCACACGGTCATTCGCAACGCCTGGGCAGCCGATCCCTACCCCATCGATACTCTGTTCCTGTTCATGGCCAACATGAGCTGGAACTCGGCCATGAACACGGCCCAGACGATGGGTTGGCTGAGCGACGTTGATGCGGCCACTGGCGAGTACAAGATACCCTTCATCGTCTATTCCGACGCCTTTGCCTCGGAGATGGTCGCCTACGCCGATCTGGTGCTGCCGGACACGACCTATCTGGAGCGGCACGACGGCATCAGCCTGCTTGATCGGCCAATCTCCGACGCCGATGGCGCCGCCGATGCGATCCGTCAGCCGATCTTCGCCCCTGACCGTGACGTCCGTCCATTTCAGTCGGTATTGCTGGATCTGGGTGCACGCCTGAACCTGCCGGGGATGGTCGATGCCGACGGCGCGCCCCGCTATCCGGGTGGCTATGCCGAGTATCTGTGGAGGCATGAACGAACGCCAGGCGTCGGCCTGCTCGCCGGCTGGCGGGGCGAGGCCGGGGACAGTCACGGCCGCGGCGCGCCGAATCCCGATCAACTGCAGCGCTACATCGAACACGGTTGCCACTGGCACCAACCGATTCCGGACGATGCGCGCTATTTCAAGATGGCCAACCGCGGCTATCTGGACTGGGCGCAAGGCCTGGGTCTGCTGCCGGGCGAGGTCGGCACGGCGCCGCCGATCGTGCTGCAGCTCTACAGCGAGACGCTGCAGCGCTTCCGGCTGGCCGCTCAAGGCCACGGCCGGGTCCAGCCGCCGGATCATCTGCGGGCGCGGGTGGAGCAGTATTTCGATCCGCTGCCGATCTGGTACGCGCCCTTCGAATCGCAGACCGCGGCGGCCGCCGGCTACCCGCTGGCCGCGCTGAGCCAGCGACCGATGTTCATGTACCACGCCTGGGGCTCGCACAACGCCTGGCTGCGCCAGATCGCCACCCGCAACGTGCTGTACGTCCATCCGCAAACGCTCGCCGCCAATGATCTGGAGAATGGCGGCTGGGCCTGGCTGATCAGTCAGCACTCGCGCATCCGTGTCCAGGTCGCCGCCTCCGACACGGTCGAGCCGGGCACGGTCTGGACCTGGAACGCGATCGGCAAGCGCCGCGGCAGCTGGGCCCTGAGCAAGGATGCGCCGGAGGCCAGCGATGGCTTCCTGCTCAATCATCTGATCTCCGACCAGTTGGCCGATCAACGACTCGCCAACGCCGACCCGGTCACCGGCCAGGCCGCATGGTTCGACCTGCGCGTGCGACTGGAGGCCTGCGCGGCTGGAGAAGCAGGCGTCGAGCCACAGTTCGAGACGCTGGCGACCCCGCCCGGGCAGGCCGAAGCGCCGAAGCTGTTACGCGTCGGGGCGTCGATGCGGCGGAACTGGGAACATGAAGAGTGATTGGAACCCCGAGTTGAACTCGGGCAACGTAGCCAGGTGACGCCGGCTGCCGGTCGGGGCAATCAGACCAGGTCGCAAGCCGAAGCACACGTCGCTGCGCGACGGCCCGAGTGCAACTCGGGGTTCCGACAACAGCCGGCGCTGCGCGACGGAACTCGGGGTTCCGAGGCCCCTGCTGCACTCTGAGCGACCGCCACAATCAGCTATCATCAGGTTCCACTTGCATGTCGGGCCTGCAGCCATGGATGAACCGATCCTCACCCAGTCGGCGCCACGGCCGGTGGGTGCCTATCCGCATGCGCGGCGGGCTGGGCCGCTTTTGTTCCTGTCCGGCATCGGGCCACGCAGTCCGGTCGACAACAGCATTCCCGGCAACCGCTACGATGACGACGGCAAGCTGCTCGGCTACGACATGGAAGCGCAGTGCCGCAGCGTGTTCGCTAATGTCGATGCGGTCCTTGCCGCAGCCGGCGCAAGCCGTTCACAGCTGATCGACATCACCGTATACCTGACCGACATGACAGCCGATTTCGCGACGATGAACCGGCTCTACGCCGAACATTTCGGTGCGGCGCAGGCGTGCCGAACGACGGTCGGGGTCAACGCGCTGCCCACGCCGATCGCGATTGAGCTCAAGTGCATCGCCCAGATCGATCCGGCTGGGTCCACCTGAACAACCCGGAGCCTGCAGATGCCCACGCCCAAGCTGCGCCCGACCCTCCCCGCGGTGATCGACTTCCCGCGCTGGCTGGAGGAAAACCGGCATCTGCTCAAGCCTCCGGTTGGAAACAAGGTCCTGTGGAAGGATGAGGACTTCATCTGCATGATCGTCGGCGGGCCGAACCAGCGTACGGACTACCACTATGACGAGGGTCCCGAGTACTTCTATCAGCTCGAAGGCGAGATGGTGCTGCGGTTGATGGAGGCCGACGGCCCGCGCGACATTGCGTTGCGGGCGGGCCAGATGTTCCTGCTGCCGCCGCGGGTGCCACACTCACCGCAACGCATGGCCGGATCAGTGGGACTGGTGATCGAGCGCAAACGGCTGACCGGCGAGCAGGACGGTTTGATGTGGTTTTGCCCGCAGTGTCATCACAAGTTGTACGAGTCCTATTTCGTGCTGACAGATATCGAGACCCAATTCGGAGCGGTCTTCGACAACTTTTACGGTTCCGAATTGCTGCGCACATGCAGTCGCTGCGCCACTGTCCACCCCTGTCCGGAGCCAAAGCACTGAAAGCAATCTTTCTGGCGTAGCCAAAGCATTCCGATCGTGATAAGACTTCAAGCGCGAAATCAGGGAGGGGTAGACATGCGACGGTGTATCGGACGACAGATCGCTGCTGCCGCGGCAATCTGGACCAGCAGTATCTTCGGCTTGAGTTTTGCGGCGGATGTGAATCTTGCGGTAGAGCCCTTCCATACCCCGGACCGGGCACCCGAGGTCTACGCACCGCTGATCGCGTATCTGAACAAGGCGACCGGCCACAATTTCAAGCTGGTGACCTCGCGCAACTACCACTTCTACTGGAGCGACCTGCGCTCGCGCGCGGACATCGACATTGCCTTCGAGGAAGCTCACTTCGTCGACTACCGGGCCAGCCGTTTCGGCTACCAGCCGCTGGCCAAGTCGGTGGAGAACACCAGCTACTCGTTGTTGACACTCGATCCGCCAGAGGATGAGTCCGATGCATTGCGCAGCCTGGTAGCCCGCAGACTGGTCTGCATGGCGGCGCCGAATCTCGGCTTCGCGTTGTTGCTGGAGCTCTATCCCAACCCGATGCAGCAACCCGATGTGCGTTCGTCCGCCACCTCCTGGCGCGAATCGGCCGAGATCATCTTTGCCGGTGAGGCCGACGCGGCGATGGCGCCGACCTGGCTGCAGAATTTGTACCCGAATCTGTACCCGGTGCATCAGACGCGCGAGTTCCCCGGCGCCGCCTTCTCCGCTTCGCCCAGGCTGGATCCGGAGATCGCCGCTTCGGTGCGCGATGCCTTGCTGCAACTGCACGAAGATCCGGAGCTGTATGAAGTGCTGAACGAGCTCGGCGTGTCGCAGTTTGTCGAGACCTCCGCGACGGAGTACTCGGGGTCGGCGGACATGCTGAAGGCCTTCTACGGCTACGGCGACGACACCGGGCCGCAACCGGCTTCGGCTGCCGTGGCCGAGTCCGAGTGAGGGTGCTAGCCCGGAATTTCGTGAACGTGCGTAGCGAGGCCGTCGAGGGCGCGTCGTGGTGCGGTTCGCGGACTGTTTGGCGGTGAAGGCGTAGTTTGCTCTACGTTGAGTCGACAAACGGGAGCAAACTGCGCCACAGCGTGCCCGCTTGGATCACTACGGGCGACGGCCGCAGTAGCAGGTTCATGAAACATCCGGGCTAGCTAGTTCTCAGGCTTTCGGTAAGGCGCGAACAGCGCCAGATTCCACGGGCGCATGGCCAATACCAGGCTGAGACCAACACGCTCGACCGCTGGTAGTGCGGCATCCTGCACCATCAGCAAGTCGAACTCCTTCGCGACTTCAGCAAGCCTGCGGTCGACGAACTCAGCACTGTGCCGCGAAACCATACCGCTGAGTAGGAGCAGCCGGTCGTTCTTCTGGTCGAATCCCCGCTGGAAATACTGCGGGAGCAGTTTTCGTTGAAAGAATCGCTGCATCGGCCCCTCGCGTCGCCAGCGAAAATTGCGCTGGGTGCGCGGTCGGGTCCTGTTGCCTGGCAAAAGCTCGATGACGCCAAGCCGATCGAGTCTGACCAGTAGCCGAGTCCACTCTGACGCGCTCCAGTTGTAGCGCTGCAGTACTTCAGTCTGCTGCCAGCGGTTGAGCACCAGATACATGGCGAGCAGCAACGCCGGATCATCGACCAAAGTCTGCTCTTGCGCTGCGCTCAGTTCGTCCAGCGGCGCGCGTTCGCGCTGCGCTTCGGCAGACAGCTCGGTGAGACCGACGTCCAGTATCTGGCAGATCTGGTCAAGTCGCTTCAGCGAAATTGCGCCACGCGAAAACATCCGCTTCACCGTCGCTTCACTCAGCCCCAATCGCTGTGCCAGCAGGGCATAGGTGATGCCCTGCCCCTTGAGCAGGCGTTTGAGCGCTTGAACCAGTTCAGTCAACAGGGCCATAGGTATCGAATACTAATACCTTTGGGTATCTCATTCGATACGTCGTATTTATTTATTGACCCATGAGAGAGAGTGCCGGCAGGCTTCGAGTCACTGGAGGTCCTCATGGGGTGCTCATGAAAACGCAACTTATCAATCTGCTTCTCGTTCTTGCGCTCACCATCACTCCCGTCGCCGCGCAGGACGCAGCGAGTCGGGCATCTACCGCCAGCATGGAGTCGCTCTCGCTGCTCCCCGCGGCAACGCTGGAGCTCGTTGCTGCAGGAGGCACGTTCAGCGTGGTCGCGCTGCGACCGGTCGGGCACGCAATCGAGATCGTCTTGCGCACGGCCGACTCGAGCGCCGAAGTGACCATTCACGTGTCAACCGAAGCGGCGCGAGCTGCCTCGCTGGCGTTGGGAAGCACGATCGAAGTGGTCGCGGTCTCGGCCGGCTACCTGCTGATGGCTGCCGCGCAAGCCATAGCATTCGTACCCGACGCCGTTGTCGCTACCCTGGTCCACCGCAGCGAGATGCGTCGATGATGCGCCTGACCCTCGCGCTTGGCGTGTTGGCATTGATCGGAGTAGGCACAGCGACTGCTGGGACGGCCTGCAACACCCGATCGGCCACGCCCATCGAGTTGGCCGATGCCGCTGCCACGGCGCTTCGCGCACGCTCTGCGCTGGAGCAGGCAAACGCGCCGGTCGCTCTGTTGTCCAGAGTGGGTACCGACCTGTCCGAACACGGGCTGACCTACAGTCACCTCGGCTTTGTTGTCCGTGACCACCATGCCGGACCTTGGACGGTTGTGCACCTGCTCAACCGCTGCGGCACGGATCGCTCGGCGCTGTTCCACGAAGGATTGCTCAACTATTTCGCTGACGATCTGATCAGCTTCGATACACGCATCAGCTGGCTGCGCCCGGAGATGGCTGCAGAAATGGCGCGGGCGCTCGCCAGCGACCTACCCTTTCGCCTGCACGAACCCAGCTACAGCGTAATAGCCCGTTTCGACAGCGCCAATTACCAAAACTCGACCAGCTGGATGCTTGACGTGTTGATGGGAGTCCAGTTGGACGGCCCTGTCGATCGACCACGTGCGCAGGCATTGGCGCGCGCTCAAGGATTCGAACCCGACCTGATCCGCATCCCCTACACCCGACGTTTAGCTGGCGGCCTGTTCGCGGCCAACGCCAACTTCAGCGACCATCCCGTAGCCACGCGCCTGTCCGGTCGGTATCCGGTGGTGACCGTGCGCGCGATACTTCGGCACCTCGATGCACAAGGCCAGATCCAGCGTGAGCGCGAATGGCGGAGCGGTGTCGAAGTCGCTCAACAATAGGATAGACACGCCAGCACGACCGGGACTGTTGGTGATTTCGGGGTGACCCCAAACCCATTCAAGCCCGCTCGAACGGGAAGGGCAGCAGCTGGCGCAGATCGTTCTGGCCGGCCAGCGCCATCAGCAGACGGTCCACGCCGAGGGCGACGCCGGCGCACGCTGGCAGCCCGTGTTCCAGCGCGCCGAGCAAGTGCTGATCCAGCGGCGGCGTGCGCTGGCCCCGTTTGCGACGTCGCCGCAGATCGGTCTGGAAGCGTTCGCGCTGCTCGCTCGCGTCGGTCAGTTCGTGGTAGCCGTTGGCCAGTTCGACCCGCCCGAGGTAGAGCTCGAAGCGCTCGGCCAGCGGGACAATCCCGGGACGAATCCGCGCAAGCGCGGCCTGGCTGGCGGGAAAGTCGTGGACGAACAACAAGGTGCGCGGCGAAAGCGCCGGCTCGATGACGGCGCCGCGCAGGTAGTCCAGCGCCTCGTCGCGATCAAGGGCCGTGGGATCGATGACGCCGGCCGCGGCCAAACGGTCCTGCAGGCTGGTCAGACTCGTCTCAAACGGTTCGATACCGGCGTAGCGTTCG
>DAIMJK010000163.1:0-8076 GCA_036722245.1 Lysobacterales bacterium | reverse complement strand
GTAGCGCGCCAAATGCCCCATCAAGGCCCCGCCATCATCCCGTTCTGGTCGCGCCTGGGTGCGGTGCTGGCCTATCCGCTGCAGGGCGAAGCGCTGGTGACGCTGATCGCATTGACCGGTGCGCGGATACTGGGTTTCCTGCCGGTGCTCGGTTGGGTGATCGATCTGCTGATCACCGTGGCGCTGCTCAAGTACGGCTTCGAGGTGCTCAGGGCCAGTGCCGACGGTCAGGCCGAGCCACCGCTGATGCATCGTGAGGTGCCCGACAACGCTGGCTGGGCCCAAATCGGGCTGCAGTTTGTCTTCATCGGCGCCGGACTGGCGGCCGTGCTGCAGCTGGGTACCTCGCCAGCGATCCTGGTGATCTGCATTCTCGCGACCTTCTACCCTGCCGCCTTGATGCTGCTGGCGATGACCGGCAGCCTGCTCAACGCGCTCAATCCAGCCAGTTGGTGGGAGGTCATGCGCCGGCTTGGTGCTGCCTATCTGGTGCTCGCAGTGCTGGTCCTGCTGATCCTGGCCAGTGCGGTGCTGTTCCAGGGCCTGGTTGCGAGCCGCCTGCCGTCGTTCATCGGCAGTCTGGTCGAGTCCTTTGCCAGCGGCTGGGCGCTGCTGGCCAGCTACCACCTGATGGGCTACGTGATCTTCCAGTACCAGGATGCGTTGGACCACAGCCCGGAACCGCTGCCGACGCCGCTCAGTGGTCCGCGCCGGGACCCGGACCAGCTGCTGCTGGAAAGCGCCGGCGACCTGGTTGCCCGCGGCAAGATTGGCGAGGCGATCAGCGAGCTGCGCGGTCACATTGACGAGCATGGCGCGAACGACGCGCTGCATCAGCTGTATCGACGATTGCTGCAGCAGACCCGAGACAATACCGCGCTACTGGCGCATGGCCGGCAGTATCTGAACGTGCTTTTGGCGAACGAGCGCGATGCCGATGCCCTGCGCCTGGTAGCCGACTGCCAGGCCATCGACCCGACCTTCAAGCCGGCCAGTGCCGAACTGGTGCTGCCGCTGGCGGAAAAGGCGGTCGCCGCCGGCCAGCGCGATCTGGCCCTGCGCCTGACGCTCGACTTCGACCAGTGCTTTCCGAAGCACAAGCACATTCCGCACAACAGTCTGCTGGCGGCGCGGCTGCTGCGCGCCGATCCGGCCCGGCGCGCGCAGGCCGATCGCATCTTGCGCCAGCTGCAGGCCGACTATCCGAATCACTCGCTGAAGGTGGAATTCGATGCGCTGCTGGCCGGGATCGGAGCGAGCTAGCGCGCGCTTTGGAGTGCGGCGCTCCGCGCCGCTTTGGATGCTCTACTGCGCGACTGACGCTCAGCCCAGATCCATGGATTGCCATCGGCAAGTCCCCAAGGATCGAACTCGGTTTGACGCTCCTTGATCCCTCCGACAGCATATGGCTGCCCTACTGACACGCTGCTGTCAGCGGTGAGGCAACACCGGTCTTGGGAGTGCAATCGTGATCGCCTATCGTGGCCTTTCCCGGCGCTGGCCTTTGAGCAAGCGCCTTCGCTGCAATGCCACACCCTACGGAGATCCAGCGCATGAACACTCGAGAAGTTGCCGCCACCTTCACCGCGATGCTCAAGGCCGATCAACACGACGAAGCCGCTGCCCAGTTCAACAGCCCCGATATCGTCAGCCGAGAAGCGATGGAAGGTCCGATGGCCGAAGTCCGCGGCACCGAGGCCCTGCGCCAGAAATCCGAGTGGTGGTACGCCAATCACGAGATCCACGGTGCCGAAGCGATCGGCCCCTTCGTCAACGGCGACCAGTTCGCGGTGATCTTCAAGATGGACGTCACGGTCAAGGAGACTGGCGTGCGGGAGCAGATGGAAGAGGTGGGTCTGTATACGGTGGCGGGCGGCAAGATTGTGGAAGAGCGGTTCTACTACTAGCCAGGGCTGAGGGCTGATGGTCAGAAGAGCAGGGCCCAGGGCTCAGGGCCCAGGGCCCAGAAGAGCACGGCTCAGGGCCCAGGGCCCAGCAGGACCCGAAGAGTCGCAACGGAGCGCGTAGGATGTCGGTGAGCTCCGCGAACCGCATCGCCAAGGGCCCATGAGAGCTGGGGCGTTGCGGCATGGCCGGTCACGCCCTTGCTCTTAGGTAAAACGTAAAACGTCAAGACTTCAAACGTCTCTTCCCACAAGGTCCAGAAGAGCTGGGGCGTTGCGGCATGGCGTCCTTGCTCTTGCGTAAAACGTAAAACGTAAAACGTAGAACGTAAAACGTAAATCGTCTCTTCCCACCTTGCGATCCCCCACGAGGCTACTAAACTCCCCGGCTCCCGTGTTGTCCGATGGTGCCACCCCGTGCCCAAATTCTGGTTCAGTCTGTGCGTGTGCAGCGCACTCTTCTGCTCGCCGCTCGCTTTCGCCGCCACTGACTTTCAGCTGGATCTGGGCGGTCAACGCTTCGATCCGCTGAACAGCTCGCCGATACTGCCGCCGGCATGGCAGCAGCAAAGTGCGGGCCCGGCATTCCGGCTGGTCCAGTTCAAGGGCCCGATTCAGCCGCAGTGGCTGACCGCCCTGCGCCACCAGGGCATGACCCCGGTGCAGTACATCCACCCATACAGCTATGTGGTCTGGGGCGACCTGGCGGCGGCGCAGCGGATCGCCACGCTGGCCGAGGTGCGCTGGAGTGGGGACTTTCTGCCCGCCTACAAGGTGCAGCCGACCCAGCGTCATTTGGGTCGGGCGCTGCAGCCGACCATGCTGCTGCTCAGTCGTCAGGCCGATCGCGCCGCCCTCGGAACCCTGCTCGCCGACAGCGGCGCGCAGGTAGAGTTGCAGCGGCCGCTCGACGCGCATCTTGAGCTTATGCAGCTGTCGGTCAGCGGCGATGCCTATCTGGCGCTGGCCAGTTTTCCCGGTATCTATGCGATCCAGTCCATTCCGCAGGACGCCGGCTTGCGGGGCGAATCGAGCAACCAGTCGATCGTCGGCAATTACGGGCCACCGCCATCGAATACGATCTTTCCAGGCTACGCCGACTGGCTGGATGCGACTGGTTTTGATGGCAGCGGCGTGACGGTAGGCATCGTCGATGGCGGTGTCCGTACCACCCATCTGGATCTGGCCAGCCGGATGCTGCCGTGCGTCAGCGCCGGTCAGTCGCGTACCTCGTGCTCGAGCAGCAACAACAGCCACGGCACCCATGTCGCCGGCGCGGTCGCCGGTACCGGTGCCACCGGCAGTGTGCTCAATGGCTTTTTGCGCGGTCAGGGCGTGGCGCCCGGCGCCAACTTGATCCAGCAGCGCTACGGCACCTTCCTTGGGGGCGGCCCGGGCGGCATGGTTGCCGACGGCATGCTGACGATCTCCAAGGAATCGGCGCTCAGCGGCGCGCAGCTGAGCAACAACTCCTGGGGTCCGACCGGCTCGCCGCAGGGCTACGACATCCCGACCCAGCAGGTCGACATGATCAGTCGTGACGCCAACCCGGATGAGCCCGGTGCGCAGCCGGTGCTGGCGGTGTGGTCGATCATGAACGGCAACGGCGACTCGGGCGGTGCCTGCGCACCCAGCTCGCTGGGTTCGCCGGACGAAGCCAAGAACCTGTTCGCGGTGGGGTCGACCAAGCTGCTGTCTGGTGGCAACCAGTTGGCGGCGATCTTCGATATCTCCAGCAATTCGGGCCATGGCAACGCCTGTGATGGTCGCCGGGTACCGCATATCGTCGCCCCGGGTTGCAGTACCGACAGCACCACCAGTTCCAGCAACACAGCGCACTCGTCGACTTCTTGCGGCACCTCGATGGCCTCGCCCGTGGTGTCCGGTGCGGTCGCGCTGTTTATCCAGAAGTACCGCAGTCTGTTTGCAGGCAGCACGCCCAGCCCGGCGCTGATCAAGGCCGCCTTTACCGCCGTGGCGCAGAACCTGGAGGGTTTTCGGGATGCCGACAACCGTGTCATGGGGCATCGACCGGATCGTTTCCAGGGCTATGGCCGGATCGATCTGGAGGCGGTGATGAACCCGCCGCAGCCGGTCGTCTACGTCGAGCAGGACAGCCTGCTGACCGCCAGCGGCCAGAGCTGGACGGCCAGCTACAGCGCTGCCGATCCGGATCAGCCGATCCGCATCATGCTCGCCTGGACCGACGCCAAGGGTCATGGGCTGGGTGGCAGCACGCCGGCCTGGGTCAACGATCTGGACCTGCGGGTGAGCGCAGATGGCGAGGACTATCTGGGGAATGTGGTTGGTGCCGACGGCTGGTCGGCGACCGGCGGCGCGGCCGACGAGCGCAACAATCTGGAGGGCGTGTTCCTGCGCGCCGACCAGCACGCTGGCGCAGTGACGATCACCGTCGATGCCAGCAACATCGCCGCTGACGCGCTCGATCCCTTCGAGCCGGGTGATCCGGCGCAGGACTTCGCGCTGGTCTGCTACAACTGCCTCGGCGAGGCGGTAGTTGGCGCGGCCGATCTGGGACTGCAATTGAGTGCAAGTCCGAATCCCGTTACGGCGGGTGCGCAACTGGTACTAAGCGCGCAGATCGCCAACGGAGGTCCGGACGCGGCGGTGGGGGCACGCCTGCAGTTGGAGCTTCTCGGCGCAATCGCATTCGTATCGGCTCAAGCGGTTGAAGGCGGGCCGAGTTGGAGTTGCACGGCACAACGTCAGTTTGTCGAGTGCCTCAGTAGTGGCAGTCTGCCGGTGGAGAGCAACGCGTCTACGCTGGAACTGTTGACTGAGGTCAGCGCGCTGGCCGGGACCGGCCCGCTCAGTATCGCAGGCGAAGTGGCAGCCTCCCAATACAGCGACATCGATCCCGGCAACAACGTCCAGACGGTGTTGATCGACGTGTTTGGCGACGACATGTTTGCAGACGGCTTCGAGTAGCCATCACCGATGGCCGTGACCGAACGCTTCCGCGCCTGCCCGCTGTGCGAGGCAATCTGCGGTCTGCGTCTGCAGTTCGACGGCAGCAGGCTGCTTGCTGCCCGCGGCGATCCGGACGATCCCTTCTCGCGCGGCCATATCTGCCCCAAGGGCACCGCCATGGCCGATCTGGAGCATGATCCGGATCGGCTGACCCGGCCGCTGCTGCGGGAGGGTGCCGACTGGCGCGAGATCGGCTGGGACGAGGCCTTCGAGCGCGCCGGCCGTGGCCTGGCGCAGGTCCAGCAGCAGCATGGCGCGAACGCGCTGGCGGCCTATCTGGGCAACCCGAACGTGCATCACTTCGGCCACACCGCCTATCTGCCGCCGCTGCTGCGCCTGCTGCGCACGCACAACGTGCATTCGGCCTCGTCGGTGGACCAGTGGCCGCACCAGCTGGTCGGCGCGCAGATGTACGGTCATCAATTCCTGATTCCGATTCCGGACATCGACCGGACTGACTTTTTCCTGATGCTCGGCGCCAATCCGGTCGCCTCCAATGGCAGCCTGATGACTGCGCCGGGCGTGCGTGATCGACTCAAGGCGCTGGTCAAGCGCGGCCGGCTGGTGGTGGTCGATCCGCGCCGGACCGAGACCGCCGCGATCGCCAGCGAGCATCTGCCGATCCGTCCCGGCGGCGATGCCGGCCTGCTGATCGTGTTGCTGGCGACGCTGACCCATCTGGGTCCGCCCCGCCTGGGTCCGCTGAGCGACAGGGTCAGTGGTCTGGATGAAGCCTTGAGCGCAGTGAATGTGGCCGCCGCGCAAACCGGCCTGGACACCGGCGGTATCGCGCGCGAGCGGATCGAAGCGCTTGCGACCGGGTTGTACCGTGCACGCCACAGCGTCGTCTACGGTCGTATGGGTGTGTCGACCCAGGCTCATGGCAGCCTTTGCCAGTGGCTGATCCAGCTGATCAATCTGTACAACGGCCAACTCGATCAGCCCGGCGGCGCCGTGCCCAATCGGGCACTGATCCCGCTGACCGGGCCGATCACCTCGCGTGGTGCCTACGGCCGCTGGCGCTCGCGCGTACGCGGCCTGCCCGAGTTCGCCGGTGAGTTGCCGGTGGCGGTGCTGGCCGAGGAGATCGAGACGCCCGGCGAAGGCCAGGTCCGCGGCCTGCTGACGGTTGCCGGCAATCCGGTCCTGTCCACGCCCGAGGGGCAGCGGCTGGATCGGGCGCTGGGCGGGCTGGATTTCATGCTGTCGGTCGATATCTATCTCAACGAGACCAGCCGCCACGCCGACCTGATCCTGCCGCCGGCCTCGGCGCTGACCCAGGACCACTATGATCTGATCTTCAACGGTTTCGGCGTGCGCCGGGTGGCCAGGCTGAACGCGGCGGTGTATCCACGCCCGGACGACCAGCGCGCCGACTGGGAGATCCTCAACGGCGTCGCGGCGGCCTACGCGAAGGCGGCGGACAAGCCCTTCCAGCCGCTGCCGCCGCCCCGACAGCTGCTCGATCTGCTGCTGGCGCAAAGCAACGCCGGCATGACCACGGCGCAGTTGGCAGAGCATCCGCACGGACTGGATCTGGGACCGCTGGAATCCTGCCTGCTGGATCAGCTGCAGACGCCAGACGGCCGTATCGCCTGCGCACCGCCTCGCGCTTCGCCTTGTTCAACGGCCTGGTCAAATGCCGCCATCGCGCCAGCGCCCGAAGCCCTGCAGCTGATCGGCCGGCGTGAGCTGCGTGACAACAATTCCTGGATGCACAACCTGCCGCGCTTGCGCAAGGGGCGAAGGCGCGATGCGCTCTGGCTGCATCCGCAGGATCTGGCCAGGCGCGGGCTGGAAGACGGCGACACGGTGCGGGTCAGCTCGGCGGTCGGCAGTGTGGAGACGATCGTCCAGGCCAGCGATGATCTACAACCCGGCGTCGCCTGCCTGCCGCACGGCTACGGCCACGGCCATCCGCACACCCGTCAGCACCTGGCCAACACCCGCCCCGGGGTCAGCTACAACGATCTGAGCGACAGCAGCCGCCTCGACGGCCCCAGCGGCAATGCCGCGTTGAACGGCGTCGAGATACTTGTAGAGCGGGCCGGTGTTCCGAGGTGCGAGTCAGCGTGATGACTCAATGCACCTGTGTGCCTTTCAGGGCCCAGGGCTCAGGGCCCAGGGCCCAGGTCAAAGCGAGACTTCGGCCAGCACGGAACAGTTGGTCGAGGCGGCTATTGACCTTCTGGGTCCTGGGCCCTGAGCCCTGGGCCCAAGGGTCTAGGCGGCTCTTGACTTTCTGGGTCCTGGGCCCTGAGCCCTGGGCCCAAGGGTCTAGGCGGCTCTTGACCTTCTGGGCCCTGGGCCCTGAGCCCTGGGCCCTAAAACCCCGCAGATTCCTCGCATCACCAACTCGACTCGAACCTCCTCACCCCTGAGCCCCAATGACCGACAGCCCAATCTTCAGCCTGTTCCTGCCGCTGGCACTGGCGATCGTGATGATCGGCCTGGGCCTGCACCTGCGCGTGGCCGATTTCCGGCGGGTGCTGCTGTCGCCCAAGGCGGTGCTGATCGCTCTGGTGACCCAGATGCTGCTGCTGCCACCGGTAGCCTTTGGTCTGGCCATCGGACTGGGCTTGCCGCCGGAGCTGGGCATGGGGCTGGTGCTGCTGGCCGCCTCACCCGGCGGGGTGACGGCGAACCTGTTCTCGCACCTGGCGCGCGGCGATGTGGCACTGAACGTCAGCCTGACCGCGCTCAACAGTTTCCTGTGCCTGCTGACGCTGCCGTTCTGGGTCTGGCTGGGTCTGTCGGTGCTGATCGGCAGTGAGGGCAGCGTACCGCCACCGACCGGCAAGATCATCGAGGTCGGCGTGCTGGTGATCACGCCGGTGTTGATCGGGATGGGCTTGCGGCATTGGCGACCGCAACTGGCCGATCGGCTTGAAGGACCGGTCAAGATCCTCTCGACGCTGGTGCTGGCCAGCCTGATCGTCGCCGCCACGGTGCAGCAATGGGACATCCTGCGCAGCTACGTCGGTGTGGTCGGCCTGGCCGTGTTGACCTTCAATCTGGTCTCGCTCGGCGTCGGCTATGGCATCAGCCGACTGGCCCGGCTGGGGGTACCGCAGGCGACCGCGATTGCCTTCGAGATCGGTATCCACAATGGCACGCTGGCGATCTATGTCGCGCTGCAGGTGCTGGAGATGGCGCCGGCCTCGGTCGCGCCAGCGATCTA
>DAIMJK010000162.1:0-8134 GCA_036722245.1 Lysobacterales bacterium | reverse complement strand
GAGAGGCAGTCAACGCGGCCTCGCGCTTTGCTTGACAAGCTTCGTCCATAGGTCAACTCTGGCAGGTCTCCGCTGCCGTTCCTAGCTGGAATCCATCTTATGAACGCTCGAACACTATTCACGATCCTGCTCGGCGCCGTCATACTGACAGCAATGTCGCCGGTCTGGGCCGGTCCCAATGCCACCTGGTTGCCACAGATCCAGTCCGAAGCGACTGTGAGCGTGCTGGAATTTCAGTGCAGCGACGGTCAGGGCGGTTTCAGCAAGGCGGCCTGTCAGAGCCCCGTATTTGCCGATCCGGTTCCTGCTGGCACGCCGTCCCTTGGAATGGCGCAGATCCAGCAGGTGAGCGCCGCGACCGATTGCACCCAGACCACGATCAGCAATCTGCGGGTACAGGCAACCGGCGGGCAGTCTGATGGCGCCAACCCGAGCCTTGATCGGATGTGGGTGGTTGTTTTCGATGACGGGGTGATCAAGTTTTCCGGCTTTTTTGATACCCCGATTGGCCAAACGGTGATCTTGAACTTCAATCCCTTCTCCTATCCCGATCCGACCATCGGCCAGGGTGCCCCCGGCATTGGCGTCTACATATTTCCCCAGCAGCCGTTCGATCTGGGCACGCAGCTGGACCGCGTCGATCCATTGCTGGTCGACGAGGAAACCAGCTGCCAGGCGCTGGTGCCGATCGTCGACCTGAGAGTCGAGCCGACCAGCGCCGCTCCCGGTCAACAGGTCAACCTGATCTGGAGCACCCAGGGTACCCAGGGCAACCTCCCCTGCTCGCCGTTCCTGGGTCAAGGCACCACCTGGCAGGAGATCAATCTGCGTGAGGCGGTCGGCGTGCAAACCTTGAATGCGCCGATGACACCGGGCAGCGTCGTATTTGGTCTGGAGTGTCAGGGCGTTGGTGGCCGGCTCGGCCAGGATCAGGCTACGCTGACTGTCACCGGTGGCGGTGGCGGTGGTGGAATGGTCATGGTTGATCTCAACGCCAATCCCGGCCGCACCTCCCCCGGTGGCGTGATCAACCTGGAATGGACCAGCAACGCCCCAGTTGGCGGCCGTCCTTGCCTGCCGCTGGCCGGCGGTTCCACGCGCTGGTCGCAGCTGGGCATGCTGCCGGCCAATGGCCGCCGCTCCATCGCCGCCCCGGCGAACGCCGGCCAGGTCGATTTCCTGCTCGAATGCAGCAATGGTTCGGCCAGTGGCAACGACCTGACGTCGGTCACGGTGGCCAGCACGACGCCGCCGCCGCGCCCGCCGCAGGCCGGCGTGACCAGTCTGACCGCAGCGGGCAACACCGCAGCGGGCACCAGCAATCGGCCGTCGATCGTGCGCGACGGCAGCGCGCTGATCTTCGAGACCACCGCCGCCAACATCGCCGCGATCCTGCCCAATGGTCAGCCCCATGTCGACAACAATGACCTCAGGGACATCTTCCTGATCACCAGCGCCCAGGCGGTCACCGGCAACGAGGTCATCGCCAAGGGCGGTCCACCGCAGGCGGTGCTGTGCAGCATTGGCGAGGACGACCAGCCGCTGCCCATCGGCACCTTCAATCCGCGCGTGGCCGCCACCGGCGCCGGCGCCACCTTCGAAAGTTCCGATGGCCAGATCCGCACCTTCGACGGCGGCCTGGGCCGCACCCGCGGCGCGACCAGCAGCAGTGCGGCCGGGGTCGCGGGCAACGGCGTCAGCGCCAACCCGGCGATCAGCGCCGATGCCGGCCGGATCGCTTTCGATTCCACTGCAACCAATCTCGTGACCATGGACGCCAACGGACCGATGCCGGATGTGTTCCTGAAGGACCCGATCAACGGTGGCATCGAGCTGATCTCGCTCGGCGCCGGCGGTGCGCCGGCGAACGGCCCGAGCATCAATCCGGCCGTGTCCGGCGACGGCCTGACCGTGTTCTTCCAGACCGAAGCGACCAACATTGCCGGTCTGCCGCTCGCGGCCAGTACGACCAGCGCCAAGGGTGGCGTCAGTCAGATCTGCGGCGTGCAGAACACTGGCGGCCTGGGCCGTACCCGCGGCTGCGTGTCCATCGATACGACCACCGGTACGCCCGGTGACGGACCCTCGCGCAATGTGGCGATGAATCAGACCGGCGAGTTCGGCGTGTTCGAGTCTGACGCCAGCAATCTGGTACCGGGCGATACCAATGGCGTGACCGACATCTTCTGGTTTTCCTGGAATGGCACCGAGGTCACCGGCGTGGTCCGGGTCAGCGTCGGACCCAACGGTGAACAGGCCAATGGTCCGAGCCGGGCGCCATCGATCTCCGATGACGGCATGACCGTGACCTTCGAGTCCGACGCCACCAATCTGGTCACACCCGACACCAACGGCCAGACCGATGCCTTCATCAAGTATGTCCAGACAGGTCAGATCCAGCGCTTTGCGAGCACCGCCAGCGGCGCCGAGCCCAACGGCCCGGTCAGCCAGGTGGTAATCAGCGGCGACGGCTCCACCGTGGCCTTCTCCTCGGGTGCGGACAACATCATCCCCGGTGACGCCAACGACCGGCCGGACGTGTTTGTTGCGCCGAGCCCGCAGGTCGTCAACGCCGATGAGCCCGCCTTGCAGATGGCTCCACTGCCGGCACCCAGCCCACCCAACGCCAGCTGTCCGTCTGGCTTCTTCATCGCCCGCGTCGACGATGGTCCGGCACCCGGCGTGCAGCCCGGCATCTTTGGGCTGGAACTGCTGCTAGATTCGCCCGGTACCCGCGTGCTCGCTGGTGGCCTGAACTTTGGCGGGCTGGTCGATGTGTCTCAGGTCGGTTTCGCGGCGATCAACTTCGCAAATCCTGCTGGTGAGAATCAGTTGTTGAACGTCTCGCTCACAGGCAGCCCGCGCGCCGGGCTCGGCTCCAGTCTACCTGTCCGACTGAACATCAGCCGGCGTTCCGGGGGGACCAGTACGACGGTTTTCCAGACCAGCACCAGCCTGACTCTGGCGCAGCCCTTCCAGACCAGCGTGGAGGTTCCGCCCGGCTTCTACGTGGCCGAAGTAGCGGTGGAGGGTTTCCCCGCCAGCGAAGCCGGCGGCGAACCAGAGGGTCAGTTCTTCTTCTCCCTGACCACCAGCTTCGTCGGTCGGCCCGGCGGCGGTTTCCAGGGTGGCGCGGTGGTGGGTGGCTATCACGCCGAAAATCCATTTGGCGGGGTATCGGGTTTTGCCGCCTTCTGTCTGGCGACGCCGCACAGCGCCAGTGCGCAGGTGTTCGGCGCGCCTACCTACGGCGGCAGCGGCGCCAGGGATCTGCGGCTGCAATTGCTCAACTCTGCCCAGCAGGTGATCTACAGTGTGCCCTGAGGAGAGCGGTTCCAATGGCCAGTTGAGAGCGCAGGAGGCCAGGATCAGTGGGTGGTCCCTGCGCGGGCGCGGCTCGCAGCGATGGCCCCGTCTCGACACGAGCCCTTGCCCCATCGGGCGGACTGGTTGGCCTCAGCTGACGACGGCGCTGACCACACGGAAGGCCAACGGGCGATCGTCAGACGCGTCGCCATGGGCCGCGGGAACGAAGTCGGCGCTGCACTGGATCCGCAGCCAGAGCATGTCCTTTGCGGCCAACCTCAGTCGCAGCCGAAGGCGCGCCGAGTAACCTCGGCGAATCCGCAGGGACTGCTCCTGCTCGTTCACCCGGACTGTGATCAATGGATCGCGATCGAGCAGGGGTGGGACCCAGACGTCGAGTTGCAGTTGCCTTGCGCGCTCGGTGAGCCTGAAGCTTCCGCTCAGCTCGGCCTCGCCCCAACCGTCCGGCCAGTAGCCCTTCAGCGGACCTTCCTGAACTGCGTAGCCCTGTAGTGGGAAGGCCACGGCGGCCCGGGCGTCGGATACCGAGTTGGTCAGAGTCGCGATCAGCGCCGAGCTTTCCAGTTCCCGTCGATACTGAAACTTGAGTTGCCCGCGCAACTGGGTGAAGCGCCGCCGCAATTCCAGGTATTCCTCATCGGTCAGTGTGTGGCCAGCGGCCAGATTGCGGGGCAGGCCCGGTGGTACATAGATCGTGCCGTGACTGGGTGCCGTCTCGGCGGGGTCGCGTTGCCTGGTGTAGAGGTATATCGCGACGGATCGACGAGAGTGTTGTCGCTTGGCTGCCGGAAGATCGATGGCCTCGAAGCCATGCCAGGATCGCTCAGTGGTCTCGAAGATCACGCAGCGGTTGAAGGCAGGGACCACTTTCTTGACTTCGTCGTCCGCGCGCCACGGATCGCTGTGCAGATCCAGACAACCGCCCCATTCCTCCGCCCACTCGTCGTTCAGGTAGACGATCAGGTTCAGACGTCGATGCCAGCCGGTTCGGGGCAGATAGTTGAAGTCCACGTGCGGCGCCAGACTTTGTCCGTGGACGTTCTCATGGGTACCGCCGCCTACATAGTCGGCATCGTAAAGCAGTTGCCCGATGCCGGTGATCCGCCCGATCAGCTGAAGGAAATGCTCAGACTGCAACAGCTGATCAAGCGCAGCAAAGGACTCGGACAACGAGGGCAGATCCTGCCGCACCGCCTTGCCTCCGACATCGCCCATTTCGTTGCGCGCATAGCGCTCATCGAAGCCGGGGAAGTCCGCTTGCAGCCGGCGACAGAACGTCGGGTCGAAGAAATCGTCAATCACCAGATGGCGAAAGGGAACCGCGTCATCGAACTCAGCTCGGAGTTGATGCGCCCTGACTTCGAGTGTTTCGGACAGCAAGGACATACGACCTCAGCTTCCGGGCAATGTGGCGGGAGGGTCAGGCGGCGCAAGTGTATCCGAGCAAGATTGCGGTGGTTGGCCCATGCTCGCAGACCCACTTGGCCCCAGATGATATTGTCGAGATACTCGCATTCAGGCACTTTCTGACCCTCAGCCCTGGCCTGAGTTCCACAGCGCCGCTCTGTAGACCGTAAACCTCGAACCTCCCGGAGCCCCAATGCCATCGGAAACCCGGACGCTCACCGCCGCCTGCTTCGTTGTACTGCTCGCCGTGCTCGCGGCCTGCAGTCATCAGGGTGACTACAAACCGGAGACCGGCGCCCAGCTGGTGGCGCGCTCGATCGGTACGCCGGGCCGACCCAATGCCCGCGCCGAATGGTTCTATGGTCAGCGTGCCTATCCCGCGTTGAGCATTCCCGACGGTGCGCGGCTGAAGGCCCTGGCCCAGGCGGACAAGATCCCGCAGGCCCTGCGGCGCGACAAGGCCGGCCCCACCAGCCTGTGGACCAGTGTCGGCCCGCAGGGCTTCGATTCGCAGGTCGCACCGAGCTGGGGCCGGATGAGCGGCCGGGTACGCGCGCTGGCGATCGATCCGACCAACGCCGACCGGCTGCTGCTGGGCGCCGCCACCGGCGGGGTCTGGCTGAGCAACGATGGCGGCGGCAGCTGGAGCCCGTTGACCGATACGGCGCCATCGTTGGCGATCGGTGCGGTGGCCTTCGATCCGGTCAATCCGCAGGTGCTTTACGCGGGCACTGGCGAGGGCAACGGCAGCTATTACAGCGCCGGCTTGCTCAAGAGTACGGATGGCGGGGCCAGCTGGTCGGTGCTGGGCGAGTCGTCGTTCAGGCGCGGCGCGATCGCCGGGATCGCGATCGATCCGGCCGATCCCGAGACGGTGCTGGTCTGCGCGCTGTTTGGCCGCTTGTATGACCGCGATGGCGGCGGGCTGGGATTGAGCGTCGGCGGCATCTATCGTTCAACCAACGGCGGCCAGAGCTTTCAGCGCACCGCGGCCGCCTTCTGTCGCGGCCTGTATGTGGTGCCCGATAACTTCAACACGATGTACTACTCGGCCACCGGCGTGGGCGCGAACAACGGCCTGTACCGCTCGGTCAATGCCGGCCGCAGCTGGGCGCTGGTCAATGGCGTGGTCAGCGGTCCCGATGTGGACCGGCTCGCCGTGGGCCTGTCACGCGATGGCCAGCGCGTGCACGTCGGCGGTGGTCAGGGCGACGGCGTCGTCATCCAGCGCAGCAACGACGGCGGAGCCACCTGGACCGCGCCCAGGCTGACCCCGGCACCCGGCTTCGACGATTTCGATCCCGGCAACGCCTTCAGCTATTGCGAAAGCCAGTGCGGCTACGACAACGTCATCGCGGTCAATCCCTTCAATGCCAACGATGTGTACTACGGCGGCGTCGGCCTGTATCGCTCCATCGACGGCGGCGTCAGCTTCAGTCGCGTCGGCGAGAACAACACGCCGGCCGCACCCGGACCCGGCCCGCTGCATGTCGACCACCACGTGCTGCTCTACCATCCGACCATCCCCGGTCTGCTCTACAACGGCAACGACGGCGGCATTTACCGATCAACCGACGGTGGCGGCAACTGGGTCTCGCTCAGTGGCAAGCTTGCCACGCTGCAGCACTATCACGTCTCACTCCACCCGACCGACCCGGCGATCCTGTACACCGGCAACCAGGACAATGGCACCACCCGCCGCACCGACAGCAACACCTGGACCGAAGTGGCCGGCGGTGATGGCGGCTTTTCCGCCATCGACCACAGCAATCCGCAGATCGTCTACGCCTCGACCACCGAACTGAACATCCTGAAGTCGACCAACGGTGGCAACAGCTTCTTCAATGTCAGCTTCGATTTCGGCAATGATCCGGTCCAGTTCATCGCGCCCTTCGTGATGGATCCAGTCGACCCGCGGGTTCTGTATGCCGGCACCAACCGACTTTGGAAGACCAGCAACGGCGCCACCAGCTGGGCACCTGTCAGCGCCAGTCTGGTGGGTGGCGGCGAGGACTCGATCACCGCCATCGCGATTGCGCCGACCGATCGCAACGTGATCTATACCGCCGGTTCGGATGGTTCGATCTCGAAGATCACGACCGCAGGCTCGGCCCTGATCAGCAAGGCACCCTTGCCGAATCGCTATGCCACCGATATCGCGATCAGCCCGATCGATGCCGGCACGCTGCTGGTGAGCTACTCCGGCTTCAACAGCGCTACCCCCGGTTTCCCCGGTCACGTATTCCGTAGCACCGATGGCGGCGCGAGTTGGGTCGACGTGTCGGACAATCTGCCGGATGCACCCGCCAACGCGGTTGCGATCCGGCCGGACCAGCCGAACGAAATCTACGTCGGCACCGACGCGGGGATGTACGTCAGTTTCAGCGGTGGTGGCACCTGGGCGCGCATGGACAACGGTCTGCCCAATGCCCCGATCACCGCGCTGGCGGTCAACAAGACCACCAACCTGCTCGCCGCCGCGACCTATGGCCGCAGTGTCTGGACCACTGCGTTGGGTATGGTGGTGCCGCCCGGACCACAGGACGAACCCTTCCTGCTGCGTGCGCCACTGCCGGCGCCGGTGCCGCCCAACGCGAACTGCTCGTCGGGTTTCTTCATTGCCCGTGTGGACGACGGTCGGGGACCCGGGTTGCAGCCGGGCATCTTCGGACTGGAACTGCTGCTCGATTCCCCCGGCACCCGTGTGCTCGCCGGCGGACTGAATTTTGGCGGCCTGGTCGATGTCTCACAGGTCGGTTTTGCGGCGATCAACTTCGCCAATTCAGCCGGCGAGAACCAGCTGCTGAATGTCTCGCTCACCGGCAGCGCGCGCGCGGATCTGGGCAACAGCCTGCCGGTGCGGCTGAACATCAGCCGGCGCGCGGGCGGTGTCAGCACGACCGTGTTCGAGAGCAGTGCCGACCTGACCACGACTCAGCCATTCCAGGCCAGTGTGGAGGTACCGCCGGGCTTCTACGTCGCGGAAGTTGCAGTCGACGGCTTGCCCGCCAGCGAAGCTGGCGGCGCACCGGAAGGACGTTTCTTTTTCTCCCTCACGACCAGCTTCGTCGACCGGCCCGGCGGTGGCTTCCAGGGCGGGGCAGTGGTCGGCGGCTACCATGCCGAGAACCCATTCGGCGGTGTGTCCGGTTTTGCCGCCTTTTGTCTGGCGACGCCGCACAGTATCAGCGCCCAGGTGTTCGGGGCACCGACCTACGGAGGATCCGGCGCACGGGATCTGCGCCTGCAAGTGCTCGACGCCGGCGAGCAGGTGATCTACAGCGTGCCTGATTGAGAGCAGGGCGGAGGGGTGAGGGCTGAGGGATCAGGAAAGCAGTTCCAGTAGCCAGTTCCAGTGGCCAGTGAAGAGCCGCAATCAGGAAGTAGCGCGGTCCCGGCG
>DAIMJK010000161.1:0-8188 GCA_036722245.1 Lysobacterales bacterium | reverse complement strand
GCCATCGTCGCCGACGATGATCGCGTTGGTACCGGTCTGGACGCCGTCGGTCCAGCCATCGAAGGCGCCGCCCTGCGAGAACAGGCTCAACGTGACCTCGCCGCGAAAGCGCGGGAAGAAATGCGTCTCGGCCTGCACCGCGACCTTGTACAGATAGCCTTCCGGATCCAGGTGGATCGGATCGGCGGAAATGCCGAAGTTGGTACGGAAGTTGGACCGCAGGCTGGGGCGGCTCGGCTGGCCTGCCGGGAAGGGCAGGTAGTCCGGCGCCTGCTGACCCGGTCGCGGAAGCACGCCGGGTGCAGCCACCCCGTCGCCGTAGTAGTGATGCATCTCGCCAACCGCGTGGTCGAACAACAGCCGCGGATCGGCGTTGGTCCAGGCTATCCGGGTAGCTTCCACATCGACGATCATCGCGTTGATCTGGGCGTCGCTAACCAGATCGTTGTCCGGGTCGCGGCTGAGGTCCCGCCGCTTCGGACAGGCGTAGATGAAGCACCACAGCGCCGAGACGTTGAAGTTCGGGTATTCGTAGCTCGACACCAGCACGTCCAGCTCCGGCCGCACCGCCTGGAAGGCCTGGACGATGTTGTCGCTGTCGGCGAGGATGCGCGCGAACAATGCCGCTTCCGAGCCGGCCGTATCCAGATCCATGTCCTTGTACCAGCCACCGCCCGAGCGCCCGGCCAGCACGTCGTTGCCACCGAGGCTGAATACGACTGTGTCGATGCTCGGCAGCGCCTGCAGTTCGCTGACCACGTTGGCGATCCACGGATAGCTCGCGGTGTTGACCCACTCGCGCGCCTCGCTGCCGGAAATCGCATACTCCGGCCCACTGTGGCCGGGGCCGGGATTGCTGCCCAGCGAGCGGCTGACCGCGAGCTTGTCGGCGTGGCCAAAGCGGTCAAAGAGCTGGTTGTGACTGTCGTCGTCCCACATGAACTGGGCCCAGCTGTCTCCGGCGATCAACACTCGCGGGTTGGTCGCGGTAGCCGGGCAGGCGCCCGCGATCCGCGCCGGGCGCGCTTCGCGCTCGCGGGTGCCGCTGTAGTTCCACGGATAGGGGCCGTGCCAGTTGGCATTCTGATCGCTGTCAGCATTGTTCCGGTCAGCGCCATTGGCGGCTGCCATGGAGACCATCATCAACAGCAATGCAGCGGCAGGCCGGTAGGCCATGGATAGGGTCATGCGGATGCTCGAGGTCGGCGGGCGTGGCTGGGATCATAGCAACCGTCGAAGGGCTCGGGGCTCAGGGCCCAGTTCAGAGCCCATCCGAGGCAAGTGTGGTCATCAAGGCGGGCAGATGTGGCTCTTGACCTTCCGGGCCCTGAGCGCTGGGCCCTCAGATTCATCAGCATCGCCCGCCACAGCACCTTGACTTGCGCTCTGCCTCAGCGCTAAACGGGACTTGTCAGCCCTCCCGCGTTAGAATCCGCGCCCATCGACGCGGTCCCGGTAGCTCAGCTGGATAGAGCGGCGCCCTCCTAAGGCGCAGGTCACAGGTTCGACTCCTGTCCGGGACGCCATCAGCCTCATTCGGCACCGCCATTCGAGACAGACACTGCATCGACCGTCGCCACGGCATTGCGCCTGGTGTCGCGACATCATTCGAATCATCAAGATCAGGAGCACAACATGGACATTTTGACCCCACTGGGCTTGCGCAGCGAGGAATCCGGCACCTATCTGGGCCAGGGCGAATGGAGCAGCCAGCGCGGCGCCGCCATCGTGTCGGACAGCCCGGCCACCGGCGCGGTGCTCGGCACCGTCTACTCGACCACCGACGGCGACTACGAAACCATCATCGAGCGCGCCCAGGCCGCCTACAAGGTCTGGCGCATGACGCCGGCACCGCGCCGCGGTGAGGCAATCCGCCTGTGCGCCGACGCGCTGCGCAAGCACAAGGACGCGCTTGGCACGCTGGTCGCGGCCGAGATGGGCAAGATCAAGCCCGAAGGCGATGGCGAAGTGCAGGAGATGATCGACATCGCCGACTTCGCGGTCGGCCTGTCACGCCAGCTGTACGGCCTGACCATGCATTCGGAGCGCCCCGGCCACCGGATGTACGAACAGTGGCACCCGATCGGGCTGGTCGGCATCATCTCAGCCTTCAACTTCCCGGTCGCGGTGTGGAGCTGGAACGCCTTCATCGCCGCGGTCTGTGGCGACATCTGCATCTGGAAGCCGTCGCCGAAGACCCCGCTGACCGCGGTCGCCTCGATGAAGATCTGCAACGAGGCCCTGCGCGACGCCGGCTTCCCGGATCTGTTCTTTCTGATCAACGACGCCAACAACGAACTGGCCCAGCGCTTCGTCGACGACAAGCGCATCCCCCTGATCAGCTTCACCGGCTCGACCCAGGTCGGCCGGATGGTCGGCGAGCGGGTCGCCGCGCGGATGGGCCGTTCGCTGCTGGAACTGGGCGGCAACAACGCGATCATCCTGGACCAGAGCGCCGATCTGAAGCTGGCGATTCCGGCGATCGTGTTTGGCGCCGTAGGCACCGCCGGCCAGCGCTGCACCAGTACTCGTCGATTGATCGTGCATGAAGCCATCCTCGACGACGTGGTCGCCAAGCTCGCCGGTGCCTACCGCCAGATCGAATCACGCATCGGCGATCCGACCGACCCGGCCACGCTGATGGGCCCGCTGATCGACCGCAGCTCGGTCGACCGCTTCGTCGCTGCGGTCCGGCGCGCACGCGAAGCCGGCGGCACCATCGTCTGTGGTGGTGAGGAATTGAGCGGCCGGGGCGGCAATTTCGTCCAGCCAACCATTGTCACCGGCCTGCCGCACGACCACACGGTGGTCCATACCGAGACCTTCGCCCCGATCCTCTACGTGCTGCCTTTCAAGGATCTGGACGAGGCGATCGAGATCCAGAACGCCGTGCCGCAGGGCCTGTCCAGCGCGATCTTCACCGACAGCCTGCGCAGCGCCGAGCGTTTCCTTTCCGCCAGCGGCTCGGACTGCGGTATCGCCAACGTCAACATCGGCACCTCCGGCGCCGAGATCGGCGGCGCCTTCGGCGGCGAGAAGGAAACCGGCGGCGGACGCGAATCCGGCTCGGACGCGTGGAAGGTCTACATGCGCCGCCAGACCAACACCATCAACTGGTCCGACTCGCTGCCGCTGGCTCAGGGCATCAAGTTTGATCTGGGGTAACAGCAGGGCCCAGGGCCCAGGGCTCAGGGCCCAGAAGAGCCGCGGCTTGGCGACATAGGACGTCTGTAAGCTCCGCGAACCGCATCGCCAGGGCTCCTTTTCCGGAGCGCGAAGCCTCCCGTGTGGAGGTAGCGCGGTCCCGGCGCGCGGACGGTCGGGATCTTCGCGCCGGGCCCTTTCGCGCCGGCGGCCGCGTCGCCCAACGAAGCAAAGGCGAGGTCAAGAGCAGAGAAGCAAAGCCCTGTCAGACCAGCGCACTCCAAATATGCGCCGCTCGGCCCCTTTTGGAGTGCGGCGACCTGGCGCCGCTTTGCTTTTGGGTGGTAGGAGTCCAGGCGCCCCGGGTCGGTGCGCTTATTCGCGCAAAGAACTATTGTGCGCAAGCAAGCAAGAATCAAGGACTTGGGGGTATGTTCTGTGAGAGGAAAAGCAAGTTCAAGAACTTCGCCAGCAGGCTGGGTCCAGCACGAACGCGCTCTGACACGCTCGCGAGTCCAACGTCGGCCACCGCCTCACTCCCCGGCCAACGTCCGCCTTGCCGGGCCCGCGATCTGGCGCCGGATCCCCGCCAGCTCCGCGCTCTGATCAAGCTTGATCAGGCGACCTGCGGCATTCGTTGGCAGTCCCAGCAACGCCTGCAGGTCGCTGACGTCGGGGAATCGCCGTTCGCGCTCGGCTTCCGCGACGGCGGGCGCGAATACTTCGGTGCCGGCCAACGCATCCAGCGCAGTGGCGAACTCCTCCGGTGTCCAGCGCTTTTGCGCCGGCAGATGACGGGCGGCGAAACGGGCCAGCAGGCTGTCCAGCCCCGTCCGACCTTCGCTGAGCTGGCGCAGTTCCACGTCCCGCCGCAGCCACCAGGCGGCGCCGGACCAGTACACGCGCATATGGGCACGCTCGCTGCGCATGCGCTGGGCCACTGACGCCAGCGTCTTGCCGGCCGAAGGATCGCGCCGGCCGCGTTCGAAGCCGGCCAGCAGCTTGCGCCAGACCTCCTCCTCGCTAAGCTGGCCACTGCGGCCGCGCAACACGTTCTGGTAGTACGAGGCCAGCCCTTCGGCCATCCAGCGACCGCTGTTGCCCAGATAGGGATGCAGCAAATGACTGAATTCATGGGCGCCGGTCCAGTCGGCCATGAAGGCCTCCGGCGACTGTTCGGCATTGATGAAGAAGTGCACCCCGCCGTAGCCGGCACGGTACACCTGCGCCCATGGCACCGGTCCGCCGGATCGGCCTATCGGTACCACCAGCACCTGCGTCTGCGGCAACGGCACGCCCCCGACGGGATCCAGCAAGTCGGCCAGATGCTCGACCCAGTGCGCCAGCTGATCACGTCTGGACCGATCCAGATCGCCCACGATCGCAAGCCGGATGCGCGCATCGCTCGTCCCCAGCAGGCGCTGATCGAAGCGGCCGAAGGCGACCAACCCCGGCCAGTGCCGCGGCCAGCCGCCGAGCACGTAGCGGGTCCGACTGACATCTGGCTGCGGCCATGGCGTGCTGAACTGCCAGCCTTGCGGCAAGTCGACATTCACGCTGATCAAGGCCCGCCGAGGCTGCGGCCACCAGAACCAGGCATCGCTCCAGGTCAGCAGGTCGGCGCCGACGCGGTAGCCGTAGCCCATCCGGCGCCGATCGGCCAGTTTACCCAGCGCCACGCGGTATGCCGCGCAACCTGATTCCCCTTCCTGCGACAAATGCCGCCGCTGTCGATCGAGCGTCCAGCCATCGCGACTGGCATCGATCAACCCACTGAGGGCCGCATCGTCGAGCGCCTGCAGGCGCAGCGCGGTCCCGGCGGGTGCGCACACCTGCACCCGCAGCGATTCCTGCTGCGGATCCAGGCTGATGTCGTAGCGCCACGTAGGCTGAGCCGACTGCAACGCGACAGCCAGCACCAGTCCAACGCCGGTCAGACTCATCGTCGGGTCAGCCAGGGCGTCGGATCGATCGCCTCCCGGCCACGCCGCAACTCGAAGTGCAGGCCGGCCTCGCTGGCACCGCCGGAGCGACCCACGGTCGCGATCTGATCACCTGTGTCCACCCAGTCACCTTCTGTTCTGGTCAGGGTTTCGCAGTGTGCATAAAGGCTCATGAAGCCTTCGCCATGATCGACGATGATCAGCAGGCCGTGGCCACGCAGCCAGTCGGCGAAGGCGACACGCCCATGCCCGACCGAACGCACCGGCGTGCCCTCGCGGGCACCGATGCGCAGGCCGCGCAACGATCGGCCATCGCGGCCGACACTGCCAAAGCGCGCCTTGACCGCTCCTTCGACCGGCCACGGCAGTCGCCCGCGCCGTTTTGCCAATGGCTGGTCCTGCGGCATGACCTTCGGAATGTCGGCAATCAGGTTGCTGACCTGGTCGATCAAGCGCTTGAGCGCGCTCTCGTCGGCGCTGAGGGCCTGGATCGTGCTCCGGCCGCTCTGCAGCCGTGCCTGCGCCGCGGCCAGATGGCTCGCCCGCTCGGCCCGCTCGGCTTCCAGCGCCAGTTGTCGATCGGCACGCAGTTCCACCGCCGCCAGCGCTGCCGCACGCTGCTCCGCCAGCGCATCGACCAGGGTCAGCTTGCGTGTCGCCAGCGCTCGCAACTCACCGAGCTGCTGCAACTGCCGATCCTTCAAGTACTGGTGATAACCGAGCGCGCGCGTTGCGTCGGCGAAGCGGTCCTGGTCCAGCCACAGCTTCAGCGGCGCCCACTTGCCGGCGGCATAGGCCGAGCGCAGCAACAGGCGCAACTGATCACGGCGGGCGAGCAGATCACGCTCGACCTGCTGCTGCTCGGCCTCCAGAGCCACGATCCGGGCGTCGATGCGATCAACATCGGCCTGCGCCGCGACCAGCTCGCCGGCGCTGACCGCGACTCGCCGGTCGAGTGCCTGCAGGTCCCGGCTGAGCTGGTCGGAGCTGCCGCGTGCTTCCTCGACCTCGGCCTTGATCCGGACCAGCTCGACACGCAGCTGCTCGAGCCGGGCGCGGAGCTCGGCCTCGTCCGGCTCGGCCGCGATGAGTTCGCCGCCGCTCAGGCAGCAAGCGAACATCATCAGCAGCAGTCGGAGCCGCGGCAGATTCATCGACAGCCGAGAGGGGGCAGGTTCATGCCGTCGCTGGATCAGGCGGAAGCCGCCGCGGGGATCAGCAGGCTGCGACCGGTCATTGCCTCGGGTACCGGCAGCTGCAGCAGCTGCAGCACGGTCGGGGCGATATCACGCAGGCTGCCGCCATCGCGCAGCCCCATCGGAGTCGGGCCCAGGTACACCAGCGGGACCGGATTGGTCGAGTGCTGGGTACTCACCTGGCCGCTGTCCGGATCCCACATCTGCTCCAGATTGCCGTGGTCGGCGCTGATCAGTATCGCCCCGCCGCTGGCCTCGATCGCCGCGCGCAACTCACCCAGCGCCTGATCGATCGCTTCGACCGCCTGTACCGCCGCACTGAAGATGCCGGTATGGCCGACCATGTCCGGGTTGGCCAGATTGCAGACGATGAAGTCGAAGTCGCCGGTACCGATCGCCTCGACCAGCCGACGGGTGACCTCGGGACAGCTCATCTCCGGCTGCAGATCGTAGGTCGCGACTTTTGGTGACGGCACCAGGATCCGTTCCTCGCCAGCGAAGGGCTGCTCCCGCCCGCCGGAGAAGAAGAAGGTCACGTGGGCGTATTTCTCGGTCTCAGCGATACGCAGCTGGCGAAGGCCGCGCTCGGCGAGCAGCTCCGGCAGGGTCTGGCGCAGGTCCTGCGACGGGAAGGCGATTTCGGTCGGCAGATCGGCGGCGTATTCGGTGAGGGTGACGAAATGCGCCAGTTGCGGTCGCCGGCCGCGCTCGAAACCGCTGAAATCGTCCAGCGCAAATGCTGCACTGAGCTGGCGCGCGCGATCGGCGCGGAAGTTCATGTAGATCAGGCTGTCGCCATCGGCCATCGGCTGCGCGCCGCGCAGGACCGTTGGCTTGACGAACTCGTCGTTCTCGTCGCGCGCATAGGCCGCATCCAGTGCCGCCAGTGCGTGCTCGGCCCGATAGTCGGACTCGGCCCCGGTCAGCGCCCACCAGGCCGGCTCCACCCGCTCCCAGCGCTGGTCACGATCCATCGCGTAGTAGCGACCGCTGACGCTGTGGATATGCGCTCCGGTCTCGACGCAGCATTGCTGCAGTGCCCGCAATGATTCCTGCGCGCTGCGTGGCGGCGTGTCGCGTCCGTCCAGGAAGGCATGCACGGCGACGCGACTGAGGCCTTGCGCACTGGCCAGCCGCAGCAGGGCGTGAATGTGCGACTCGTGGCTGTGCACGCCGCCTGGCGAAAGCAATCCCATCAGATGCAGGCAGCGATCGTTGTCGCGCGCACTGTGAATCGCCGCGAGCAGGGTCGGATTGGTCTGGAAACTGCCATCGGCCAGCGCCGCGTCGATCCGGGTCAGGTCCTGATAGACGATCCGGCCGGCGCCCAGATTCATGTGGCCCACCTCGGAATTGCCCATCTGCCCATCCGGCAGCCCCACCGCCAGACCATCGGTGCGGATCAGCGTATGCGGCTGCTCGGCCCACAGCCGGCGCCAGTTGGGGCAGTCGGCAGCGGCAATGGCGTTGTGCTCGACCGCCTCACTGTGGCCCCAGCCATCGAGGATCAGGAGCAGAACGGGCTTGGGAACGGACATGGGCGGGCTGCCGGAGAGGGGACGGGGCATGATAGCCGGTGCCGGCAGCACTGAAGTCGGGAGTCGGGAGTCGGGAGTGCGCATCGTGGAGAGGTTCGCAGTAGGAAGTTTGCGTTTCGCGGCCGGCAGTCGCTGTCGCTTGTGCTCTTACTCCCGACTCCCATCTCTTTCTTCCGTCTGGACATTGTGAATCACAAGCGAAAAGAGCAATTCAACACAAAGGACACAAAGGACACAAAGGAAGAGCTTTGAACAGGACGCTCAACCGAGCAGAGCCGCAAGTCGTGAGAGCACTGGCCGGGTTGCGCCGGTCAATTCCGTCTCTGCTGCTCTGCTCTCCTTCGAGTCCTTCGTGTCCTTTGTGGTC
>DAIMJK010000160.1:0-8233 GCA_036722245.1 Lysobacterales bacterium | reverse complement strand
TCGTTCGTGTTTTTCAAGAGCAGGAGAGAAGAAGGGCCCAGGGCACAGGGCCCAGAAGAGCCGCGGACTGGCGCGTAGGGTGTCGGTGAGCTCAGCGAACCATCGAGAGGCAGGGCCCGTGGGCCATGGGCCATGGGCCATGGGCCCTGAGCCCTGGGCCTTGGTCTGCTGGGCCATGGGTCCCGCGCCCTGGGCCCTTGATCTTCTGGGCCCTGAGCCCTGGGCCCTGCTCTTCTGCCCTAAGCCCTGCCCTGCTCTGCCCTAAAGCCTCCCCGCCCGCTTCATCTCCCCGTACCGATTGACCAGCGCCATTGGCAGGTCAGCGGGTTCGACGTCGAGGCAGTTGATGCCCTGGCTGGTCAGGCGAGCGAATGCGTCGCGGCGGCGTTCGAGATATTCGGCAGTGGCGGCGTGAGCGAGCGCGTCGTCGAGGACGCGGATCGGGCTGGTCAGGCCGCTGCGCAGGATGCCCTCGCGCAGGCTCGCGACCAGCACCAGATGACGCCGCTGCAGCAACTCGATCGCAGGTCTCAGACTGTCATCGTCTTCATCGCGCAGATTGCTCAGGATCACCACCAGCGCGCGCTTGCGCTGACGACCGAGCAGGGCCTGGGCGGCGCCGAGGAAGTCGGGGCTTTGCAGGGTCGGCTGCAGATCAAAGGTCAGCGCGAGCAGGCTCTGCAGCGTTGCCATCGACTTGCGCGGCGCCTGGTAGCGCTCGATGCCGCCGAAACTTGCCACCCCAACCGCGTCGCCCTGACGCAGCGCGACGAAGGCGAGCAGCAGGGCGGCATTGAGCACATGATCCATATGACTCAGCGCGTCGTCGCGCGCCTGCATCCGCCGTCCACAATCGATCAGCAGAATGATTTGCTGGTCGCGCTCGTCCTGGTACTCACGCGAGATCAGCTTGCCCATGCGGGCCGTCGCCTTCCAGTCGATCTGGCGCTGCGGATCGCCTTCGCGATATTCGCGCAGTTGGTGGAAATCCAGTCCCTGACCGCGCCGGCGGCGCTTGAGCACACCGATCTGCGACAGCCGATGGTCGACCGCGAGCAATGCAAAGCGGGTCAGCGCGGCAAAATTCGGATAGACCCGCACCGATTGTGCGCTGCCGCCCTTGCCTCGCCGGTCCCACAGGCCCAGCGGCGAGCGCAGCCGCAACTCGACTTCAGCAAACTCGACGTTGCCGCGCACCAACGGCTGCAACCTGTAGCTCAGCCGCGCGCCCTGGCGGGCCGGCAGCTCAACCTGCAGCGGCAGGTCGTGGAAGGCCATGCTCGGCGGTACGTGGTCATACAGTGCCAGTTGCAGCGGCCAGGGCGATTCGTTGGTCAGCTCCAGTTCGACCGTCCGCTCCACGCCCAACGCCAGCGCATGCGGTAGCTGACGCTCGACCTTCGGCATCGGCCGCGCACTCAGACGCCAGCCGTCGACCGCGCTGATCAGACCGAACAATCCCAGGCCCGACCACCAGGCCGGTTCCAGCTCAGGCATGACCGAGGCCAGCACACCCAGTAGCACCAGCAGGGCGCTGAATAGCAGCAGGATGGGCGCGGGGATCAGCATGCGTGGCGACGCGACCTAGTTTCGCGGCGCCGGGGTGCGCTCGAGCAATTCGGTCAACACCTCATCGCTGCTGTGACCCTCAACGCTCAGGTCCGCGGTGGGGACGACCCGATGGCGCAGCACCGGCAAGGCCATCTGCTTGATGTCGTCCGGGCTGACGAAGTCGTGCCCGCCGAGCAGCGCATGCGCCCGCGCGGCGCGGACCAGCGAGATCGCACCACGCGTACCGGCGCCGATGCTAAGCCCGGCGAAGCTGCGAGTGGCACGGACGATGCGCAGGGCATAGTCGAGCACCTGCTCGTCAACCGCCAGCCGCGTGCACAGCAACTGCAGTTTGCTCAGCGTGTCTGGCTGGAGCACCGCCGACACCGCGCTGACATCGAGCTTTTCACCGACCTGCGCGGTGGTGATCTGGCGCACGATGTCGCGCTCCTCGCCTTCAGCCGGGTAGTCGATGTCGACCTTGAGCAAGAAGCGGTCGAGCTGCGCTTCGGGCAGGGCGTAAGTGCCCTCGTGCTCAAGCGGGTTCTGCGTCGCCAGCACCATGAACGGGGGCTCCAGCGGATAGGGCGTGCCTTCGATCGTCACCTGCCGCTCGGCCATCACCTCAAGCAGAGCCGACTGCGTCTTGGCCGGCGCCCGGTTGATCTCGTCGGCGAGCAGCAGATTGGTAAACACCGGCCCGCGGCGGGTCGTGAACTGACCGCTGGACGGGTCGTAGAGCGTGTGGCCGGTGACGTCGGCGGGCATCAGGTCGGGCGTGAACTGGATCCGCGCGAAGCGCCCGCCGATGGCCCGCGCCAGCGCCTGCACCAGCAGCGTCTTGCCAAGGCCCGGGACGCCTTCGAGCAACACATGACCGCCGGCCAGCAGGGCGCAAAGGACCTGATCGACGACCGTCTGCTGGCCCAGAAATGCGTGGCCCACCTGGCTGCGCAGCGCGTTCAGCAGCTCGACCGCACGCTGCAGGTTGGCCTCGGGAATTTTAGTGGCTTGCATGATCGAGATACTCCGGAGTCATCGGGTCGGTCGCGCACACGGCGCGCCGGATCAGGCGATGGACAGTGTTTGAACTGCCATCGGAACACGTCAAGGCTGGCTCCAGCCGGAACGGGGGTGCAGCGGGGTGCGAGTCAGGGTGTTGCGATGTGTCTGCGATGACTACGAGGGCCCAGGGCACAGGGCCCAGGGCCCAGCAGGGCCAGAGCCGCTTCGCTGGGCTTTGAACTGGGCCCTGGGCCCTGAGCCCTGGGCCCTGAAACCAGAGCGGAACTACCGAAACAGCAGTTCGTCTCGCACCCGCAAGGCCGCCCAGTGTCATGTCGACTCCCCATCGGGCTGGTCAGCCTCCGACTTTGCCAGTCGCGGCTGCAGGCCTTGGTGCAAAAAACGACAACCGCGCAGCAAATTGAGGAACGCGGTCACCTCGCTACTGGAGGCATGACCGGCGATGATCGCCTGCGCTTGCGTCGGGCTGAGCCGGTGCCGCTCCAGCAGCCAGCTGATCTGGGTCTGCGGCGGCAACAGACGCAGATGCGGTGCATGCCGGTACAACTCGGCGCGGGCGTGGCGCAGCGCCGAGTGCAACAACCGCTGACGCTCGCCATGCGACCACAGGAAGCGACCGCTTGCGAGCAGATGATCGCCCAGTCGGCGCCGCGCCGGCTCCGGATCGGCTGCCATCGGCCCGAACCGTGGCGCCGAGTGCCAGAGGGCGAACAACCCGAGCAGGGCCAACGCGGCCAGCGGCATCCAGGCATTGCGCTTGAGCCAGGCGCCCAGCGTTTCGCTGCGCACCCGATAGAACAGCACCTGACCCAGATCGGGGCGGTCATTGACCAGCTGCCACAGAAACTCGGCGTTGTCGTGCCGACCGATACGCCAGTTCTGGCCGAAGCTCAGATCATTCACCGCCGTCACCAGACCATCGCCGCGATCCAGCTGCAACATGCGGACTCCGTCGGTGCCGGAAATCAGGCGCAAGCTGTCGGTGGCCGCGAGCAACTCCCCGCCCCGACTGGCAACGACCAACTCGGGTCCGCCCGGCTGCCATTGCAGCCGCAGCAGATCCGGATTGACCGGCGACAGCGGTTGCAGCGGCCGCTTGTAGCGATCCATCCAGTCGCCGGAATCGTAGTATTCGTTGTAATCCGGTCGCGGTGCCTCCTCCCGCTCAATGCCCAGATGATCGAACAGCGGATCATCATTGCTCCACGCCTCTGACTCGACCACCAGATGACCGCCGCGCTGCAGGTAACGGTCCACGCTGGCCAGCGCCCGGTCGGTCACCAGGCCGCGCCCGGCCGGCAGCAGCAGCACCGTGCCGGCGCCGTGCTCGGCGCTCTGCTCGAGCGCGTCGATGTGTGCCACCTGCACGCCTTCGGCCTGCAGCAGCCGCTCGGCCGCGAGCCAGACCTGCTGCATCGCTTCCGGCGCCGGGCGCCGCCATTCCTCTTCGCTGCGCCTTTCATAGGCGAGCAGAAACAGCGCTATCGACAGCCCGATCAACGCCAGCGCAAGCAGGATCTGGCCGCCGCGACTCATGCCGACGGTGCTCCGGCACTGGCCAGCTCGGCGTCGCCGGCGCCCGCCGAGAAATGCCGTGGATGGTCCTGGATCAGCGCGCGCAGGCTGTCCACCGGCAGCTGTCGATCGGCATAGGCCAGATCGACCCAGGCGCGGACCAGGTCGGCCAGATAGCTGCGCGCCGGTCCCGCCAGGCCGCGGGCGCGGCGCAATACATCACCTTCAGTCGCGCCGGCCGGCAGGCGCAATCCGTACTCGTGCACCAGTTGCGACAGCGTGGCGCGGTAGAGCAGGGCCAGGGCCTCACGGGACTGTCCGGCGGCGAGCAAGTCGAGCGCCGTACCGACGACATCGTCAGGCAAGCTCTCAGGCGCGATGCGCAGGCCAAACAGCTCGGTCGGCGCTGCCCCTTCAGCTTCGGTGGCACCAGCACCCTGCCAGCGCCGCGCGATCGCGCGGCCGAGGTAAAGCAGCAACAGCGCCAGCGCGATCCAGGTCAGGATCTGCCACAGACTGGCCAGCAACTCGATGAACTGTTCGAAGGCGCCGAGATCCTCTCTGGTCGGATCCTCGTCATCATCCAGATCGGCACGCATGCGCCAGCGTTCGACCTGGCGCAGCTCGCCGAACATCGGATCGGCCAGGATCTCGGCGATGGCGCGGCGCGCCGGCGTGTCCAGCGGTGCCACATCCATTGCCTGGCAACGGGCCAGCAGCTCGCGCTGATCTCCCTCGTGCGCTTCCACGGCGTCCGGGTCCATTTCTTCCGGAAGCAGCTGGATGGGATCTGCGACCAACCCAGCCGGATCGTGTTCGGCCTCCAGGCTGGACAGATCGAACAGCTCGGCGCAGCGGCTGCCATAGGCGGGATCGGGGTCGGGATCCTGGGCTTGCGCCGGCGGCGCCCAGGCGAACACCAGTGCGAGCAGCAGCAGTGGCGCCAGCGCGGTCGGCAAGCGCGCCGCCAGCCGCTTGAGCGCCAGTTCCACGTCCCAGCCCTCCAGGATCACCCGCCGGTTCAGATACAGGGCAAAGCCCCCCGCCACATACAGCGGCTCGATCAGGCCCACCGCGATCAGGTAGTAGATGCTGTCGGTCAGCGTCCACCAGTCGCCTTCAAGCATGTTGTCGCTGTCCATCAGGCGGGTGAAGGGGTCGTCGCCCGGCTGCAGCAGGATCGCGAACAGGACGCTCAGGCCGAACTGCACCACCAGTTCCAGATTGACGCAGATGAAGGTCAGGCCGCTGCCGTTGGCGTAGAAGCGCCGCGCCAGCAGCCGCCGCCGATCGCGCGCGTTCGTGCCGGTCTGCCGTTCCAGCACGCTCACCGGCAGCATGTAGCTGCGCGCCGGCGACAAACGCCCGAGGGTCAGCGACCACAGCAACGAGGGGCTCAGGATGCTGCGCCAGGCGCCAAGCAACTGGCTCAGGCTCGTGTCCTCGCCGAAACAGCGCCGGCTCAGCGCATACAGCACGAAGCGGTCGAACAGCGGCTTGAGCCACCACAACAGCAGCAGGGCGACCAGCGGGCTTTCCCAGAAGGCCAGATGGAGAGCAATTGCGATCGGCAGAAAGGGTATCCACCAGGCGCCGTAGCAGAGCCGCCACCACTGCCGGGCCATGCCGAAGCCCAGATCAACCGCCTCCCAGCCGCCACGCGGCCGCAGCGAAATCGCGATGCGCTCAAGCTCCACGCGGCCGCCCGGCGCGGTGGAAGTAAGCCAGCAACACCACCCAGAACAGTACCCCGACCAGGTATTTTGGCCTCGGATCGGCCAGGTTCAACGGCGAATAGAAGGCTTCCACCGCGGCGGCGGCCAGGAACATCAACGCCGCGCCCAGCATCAGCTTCAGCGCGATCTGCGCATTCTCGAGCAGGGCCAGCCGGCGCGAACGTCGACCGGGCGCAATCAGGGCCGCCGCCAGCTTGAAGCCAGCCCCGCCGGATACTGCAATGGCCAGCAGCTCCAGCGCACTGTGGCCGGAGACGAAGGACCAGATCTGCGGCCCGAGCCCGGCCTGGGTCAGATGGCCGAGAATCGCGCCGATGTACAGGCCGTTGTAGAGCAGGAAGAACACACTGCCCAGACCGACCAGCAGGCCGCCGGCGAAGGTCTGGAAACCGATCCGGATATTGTTCCAGATGTAGTAGCCGAACATCAGCATGTTGGTGGAGGAATCGCGCATGCCGAGCTGATCCTGCTCGGGCTGATACATCGACTCGATCTGGCTCATCTGCATCGGCGACAACAACAGCGCGGCCAGATGGGGAAAGAACTGAACCGCGATGGTCAACCCCAGCAGCGGACCGAAGAACAGCAGCGCGGCCAGGCCGATGACGCCACGCTCGGTCCGCACCAGCGCCGGAAACTCGACCCCGAGGAAGCGCCAAGGGGCGCTGAACCAGCCGCTGGAGGCGCCGTACAAGGCCTGGTGCCCGGCCAGCACGAGCTGATTGAGCCGATCGATCAGCGAGGGGCTGTATTGGCGTGCCCGCGCCAGCGCCAGCTGCGCACACAGTTGGCGGAAACGCGCCGGCACCTCGGCATTCGGGACGGTATCGGCTGGCAGCGGCTCGCCTTTCTTGCGGCGTCGGCCGCGCTGTGCCAGCCAGCGACCGAAAGCCTCCCAGTCGGCGCCGTGGCGGCGTTCGAATTCAAGCTGACGCATGCGCCGCCGAATCCTCGCCGGCGCGTTTGCCAAGCAGGTGGTTGGCCACCGCGATCAACCGCTGCGCCGGTGATTCGTGCGCCAGCATGCCGATCTTGGCGACCAGCACGGCGGCGATCTCCTCGGCTCGCTCGGGCGTCAGCCGGGTGCTGCGCTCGGCGAAATCGAGGATCGCCCGACGGCCTTCCAGATCGATGCCGACCGGCGGCGGCTGCGGCGCCTCCAACGGCACCACCAATTGCACCGATGGCGGCGGCCGGTAGACGACGACAGTGCCGGCAGCGTGGTCGCCGAGGCGCTTGAAGCCCTTGCTGCCGATCATGCTCAGCAACCCTCCGAAGTAACCAAAGGGCAGAAAATCAGCGAAGCGCAGCAGGTTGCGGGTCAATGCCTCACCCCAGCCGACCGGCGCCCCATCGTCTCGCACGACCATCAGGCCGAGCGCCTTCTTGCCCGGCGTGGCGCCCTCGAAGTGAACTTCCAGCGCCGCCGGCACCAGCCATTCCAGCGCGAACCAACTGATCAGGAACAGCCCCACGCCCACCTCGCCCAGCGGCAGCAGCAGCATCGACAAGCCGATCAGCAGTGCATAGCGCCAGAGCAGATCGAGCATCCAGGCCAGCGCCCGCGGCGCTGGCCCGGCTGGTTGCAGGTTCAGCTCGATGCCTTCCGGCGTTGTGACCCGCTGCAGCGTGTCGAGCATCAGCTTTCGTAGTAGATGTCGCGGTAGCCGGTGTAGAGACTGGCCATGAACACAGGGGCAGCGATCAACCAGCCCAGAGCCAGGGGCAAGGTCGCAACGATCGCGATGACCAGGCCGATCAGGCCGTAGACCAGAAACGCCAGCCAGTTCTTGATGCAGCCGAAGAAGCTCATCTTCATCGCCTCGATCGGGGCAACGTTGTTCAGCGTTACCAGCGGCACCGCGAACCAGTAGGCAGCGATGACCGGAACGAACAGCAGCATCGCAAACAGGATCCCGATCATGAAGCCGCCGAGTTGGCCAGGGCTGAGCTCACCTTGCCCCATGAACACGCCAAAGCCGATGGCACCGACAAAGGGCACGATGGCAATCAGGATGACGACGAAGCTCGCCGCCAGATAGAGCGCGCCGACGATGATCAAGGGTGTGGCATGGGTCTTGAAGGCGGCGAACAAATGATCGAATTCCAGCGGCCCGCCGCGGCGCAGGCTGTCACAGCCCAGCATGATGCCGCCGGACAGGACCGGCATGATCAGGGCCTGGGCCAGACCGCCGATCAGCGGGATGAACTGCAGCGCCAGCGAGATGCCGAACAGCAGGATCACGAAGACGATCCACATGCCCGGGTTGGCAGTGAAGAGCTTCCATGCATCCTGGATCCAGACGACCCCGGCGCCGGCCTCGCGCACCCTCGGCTGACCGAGGAAGTTGTCGTCGCCGGCATCCAGCTGTGGATCCTCGACACCCGCGCTGGGCGGCTGATAG
>DAIMJK010000159.1:4314-8251 GCA_036722245.1 Lysobacterales bacterium | reverse complement strand
CAGGGCTCAGGGCTCAGGGCTCAGGGCTCAGGGCTCAGGGCTCAGGGCCCAGAAGATCAACCGCCGACTAGAGCCAATCGTGCTGTACTCGCCCTGGGCCCTGGGCCCTGGGCCCTCAGAGTTAGGCAGACGCACAAGCCATCACGATGTTCAGGGAACTTCCGGACCCCAACCTAACGCTTCAACGAACCCACCGACTTGCGTCGTTGCAGGTCCATCTTGCCGCTCTGGGTCAGCCGCCAGCCCTGGCGGCCGGCTTCGATCAGGCCCAGCGACTTGAGCCGCTGCAGCGTCTCTTCGTCGATCTCATTCTCGCCCTGGCCCCTGCTCAGGCTTTCCAGCGCCGCCAGTTCGTGCTTGCGGATCGGTCCACTCATGTCGATTTCCTTGAACAATCGTTCTGACGTTGTCGGCTCCGGACACCGAAGATCCCGGAGCGGTGCGTCAGTTGGCAGTTCCTCGGGAAGCTGACGGTCGCATTCGAGCATCCTCGCTTGTGCAAACATTCGCAAGCGACTGTCAACTATCGCCACTGCGATTGACCGTTGTCATACTTGTGTCATCAAACTTTCGCAAAATTCGCAGCGGCTTCGGAACGAAGTCAAGGAACTCAGGATGAAGAACATGCTCTCGCAGATCTTTGGTCGCTCGCCGGTCGGGCCGATCGAGAAGCACATGGATGAGGTGCGGCTCGGTGCGAAGCAGTTCGCCGAGCTTTGCGCTCTGAGTCAGCGGGGGGAGTGGGACGCCACCGCCGTGGTACGCGAGCAGATCGAAGCCTTGATCGATCGGGCCAACGACATCCGCCGCGATTTGCGCCTTTCTCTGCCCAACACCTTCCTGATGCCGGTGGCGCGCGAGGATTTGCTGGAGTTGCTGGACGGTCAGGACAAGGTACTGCGCCGCATCAATGACGTCGCTGGCCTGATCTATGGTCGCAAGATGCAACTGCCGGAGAACCTTCGAGGTCCTTTCAAGGACCTGATCGAGTGCACCGTCTCGGCGGTCGAGCAGACCTGGCAGAGTGTGCATGAACTGGACGAGCTGTTCGAGGCAGGTTTTCGTGGTCGGGAAGTGGAGATCGTCTCGCGCATGCTCAGTCGGTTGATGGATATCGAACGGCAGCATGATGGCCTGCAACGGGTGATGCGGCAGCAGTTGTTCGCGATCGAGAAGGATCTCAACCCTGTCGACGTGATTTTCCTCTATCGGCTGATCGACTGGATCGGAGCGATCGCCGATCGTTGCGCCCGTGCCGGCGACCTGCTCGAACGACTGCTCGCTCGCTGAGCCCGCAACGCAAGTCCATTTCGGAGTCGCACCATGGAAGGCGCAACGATCTACATCATTCTGGCTGCGGTATTCGGGCTCTACATGGCCTGGGGGATCGGCGCCAATGACGTAGCCAATGCAATGGCGACGTCGGTCGGTTCGAAGGTGCTGACCCTGCGTGGGGCACTGATCGTCGCGGCGATTTTCGAGTTCGCCGGGGCGGTGCTGGCCGGCGGCAATGTCACCAGCACGATTCGCAGCGGCATCGTCGATGTCAGTTCAATCAGCGGTCAGCCGGAGATCCTTATCTACGGAATGCTGGGCTCGCTGCTGGCGGCGGCTACCTGGCTCAATGTCGCCTCGCGCTTTGGTTGGCCGGTGTCGACCACCCATTCGATCGTCGGTGCCATCGTTGGCTTCGGAGCCATCGCGATCGGCATGGAAGCGGTCAAGTGGAGTGGTGTCGGCACGATCGTCATGAGCTGGGTGATCTCGCCGGTCGTCGCCGGCACGATCGCCTTTCTGCTGTTCAAGAGCGTCCAGTTCCTGGTCTTCGATCGGGCAGATCCGCTGGCCCAGGCGCGCCGCTGGGTGCCGATGTACATGTTCCTGGCGGGCTTCATGATTACCGCCATGACGCTGATCAAGGGTGTCAAGAATCTCGGTCTCGAACTGACCCTGGCGGAGGATCTGATCATCGCGGCGGCCGTGGGTCTGAGTGTCGCATTGATCGGTGCCTGGTTCATTGCAAGGATCAAGGTCGATCCGGCGGCCGACCGTGAGTTCCGCTTCGCTACCGTGGACAAGGTCTTCGCGGTCTTGATGGTGGTGACGGCATGCACGATGGCCTTCGCTCACGGATCGAACGATGTGGCGAACGCAATCGGACCGGTCGCGGCGGTGATCAACGTGGCCCAGACCGGCTTGGTCGAGCAGAAGTCGGCCGTGCCGATATGGCTGCTGCTGCTCGGTGGCGGTGGCATCGTGATCGGTCTGGCGACCTATGGTCGAAAGGTCATGGGTACCGTGGGCGAAGAAATTACCCATTTGACGCCGTCACGTGGTTTCGCCGCCGAACTCGCCGCGGCCTCGACCGTCGTCCTGGCTTCCGGTACCGGCCTGCCGATCTCGACCACGCACACGCTGGTCGGTGCGATTCTCGGCGTCGGCATCGCGCGCGGCATCGCGGCGATCAACCTGACCGTGGTGCGCAACATCATCGCCTCATGGCTGGTGACCGTGCCGGCGGGCGCCGTGCTGTCGATCATCTTCTTCTTCATCCTGCGGGCAGTGCTGGATTGACCGCGAGTCGGAGTTCGGTATGCCGCCCGGTGCGTAAATCAAGCCCTGTACCGTGCCGGTGCAGGCAATAATGCGCCAGCAGTGGGCTAGCGACAGTTGTCGACGATCTGCTGCAGTCGGTCCGGATTGAGCGCGCCCAAACCGCGACGGGCCTCTTCGCTGTTGCAATCAAAGTCCTCCAGCACAGTGATGTACAGGTCCTCGGCATCGTCTTCCTTGCCAAGGTTCACCATCGACCGTGCGGCGCCCAGCTTGTCCTGCATCTCGAATCGGCGTGCGGCATCCATCGAGGCTCGTGCGTCGGGAAAGGCCGACTTGCCACCATCGCCACTGAGCAGGCTCCAGCCGACCGCAGTCACGCCGATCACCGCTGCGGCAACCAGCGCGATCCGCGGCAGGGCCTTCTTCAGGTTCGGCGCATCCGCAGGTTCTTCGCCCATTTGGGCTGGCGACGCGGTTGGTCGGGTCGGGCTGCGCATCGCGGGCTTGGCCACGACGACCGTTGCTCCGTCGCCCTCAGCCACCGGCGCCGCTGCGCCCATCGGCCCGGCCACCATGGTGGCCGCGCTGGTATCACTCGGCTTGCGCGCCGACGGCGCAGCCTGTTGCGCACCGGTCGCGCTGGATTGCGCCATCGCACCGACCCGGCGGGTCGCCGGTTCGGCCGAACCACTGGCGCCGGCGCGGACCTTCTTCAGGGCGTCGATCAGGTCATTGGCACTGGCGTAGCGATCATTCGGGTCTTTCGCCAACAGTTTGTTGATGATCGGCTGGAAGCGCGCATGCTCGGGCGGCAGCGGTGGTACCGGTTCATAGACGTGGGCATAGCTCACCGCGAAGGTATCGCGGCCTTCGAATACCTTGTGGCCGGTGAGCATCTCGAAGAACATCACGCCCATCGCATACAGGTCGGAGCGAGCGTCGATCTGCTTGCCCAGGCAGCGTTCCGGGCTCATGTAGTGCGGCGTGCCGACGACCGCGCCGACCTGGGTGAAGGACGAGGTGCTGTCGGCCTCCTTGGCGATGCCGAAATCCACCAGCACGGCCTTGCCGCTCTCGTGGAACATCACGTTTTCAGGCTTTATGTCGCGGTGCAGGATGCCGCGCTTGTGGGCGTGGCCGAGCGCGCTGGAGATCTGCAGCATCACCTCGATCGTCTCATCCGGGCTCAGGCCCGTCTCCATCACCTTGGCCAGGTCACCGCCCGGCAGCACTTCCATGCACAGGTAGTAATGCTTGTCGATGACGCCGCAGGCGAAGACCGTGATGACGTTGTCGTGGTTGAGGCTGGCGACGGTGTCGCCTTCCTGCTTCAGCGAGGCGAGAAAGGCCGGATCCGGTGCGCTGCCGGGCGAAACGATCT
>DAIMJK010000159.1:0-4304 GCA_036722245.1 Lysobacterales bacterium | reverse complement strand
AACGATCTTGATCGCCACCTCGCGCTTGGGCTCGAGCTGGCGGCCCAGATAGACCCGCGACATGCCGCCACGACCCAGCTCACGGATGAGCTCGAAGTTCGGAATGGTGATCGGAGCATCTTCCAACTCTTGCGCCACCGGCGTCTCTCTCCCCCCTGGATGCGCCGAAAGCTTACAACAAGGCGGCGGCTGGGGCTGCGTTTGCGCGAGATCGACGACCGAATCGAGCGAGAGCCAGGGCCCAGGGCCCGGCAGTGCCCTGGTGGTGCGCGCAGGATGTCGTTGGGCCTAGTGTGCACAAGGGCCACAAATCGTCCCTCCTGCGCGCGGAGGACGTGTCGTGCTCTCGTCCAGAGACCTGTGCAGTCCTGGTCTTGTCCCAGTCCATCTGCGCCCTGGGCCCTCAAGGCTCACCCACATCGCTTTTCACTTCTCCAACCCATGGATTCCACGACGATGAGAGCAGCCGGCGTTGTCGTACTCTCGTCCAGAGATCTGCGCTGCCCTGGTCTTGCCCCAGTGCCTCTGGGCCCTGTGGCCTGGGCCCTGGGCCCTTCGCTTCCATAGTAGCCAGAACCCCGGGAATCAAACGGAAGGCGCCCAAAGTGACCCGCCACCTGACCCTCATCCTCGGCGACCAGCTCGACCGCCACAGCGCGGCCTTCGACGGTTTCGACCCATCATGCGACCGCATCTGGATGGCCGAAGTGGCCGAGGAAAGTACCCACGTGTGGTCGCACAAGGCGCGCATCGCGCTGTTCCTGGCGGCGATGCGCCATCTTGCGTGCGAGCTGCGCGAACGCGACTGGCCCGTCGATTATCTCCGGCTCGGCGATCACCCGCACAACGGCCTGGGCGAGGCCCTGGCAGCGGCCCTGGCACACCATCAGCCGGAGCGCGTGCTTGTCGTCGAGCCTGGTGACTGGCGGGTGCTCGAGCTGTTGCGCCAGACTTGCGCGCAAGCCGGGGTGGAAATGGAGCTGCGCGCCGATCGCCATTTCCTGGTATCGCTGGAAGATGTCCGGGTCTGGGCCAAGGGACGCAAGGTTTGGCGGCTGGAGCATTTCTACCGCTGGGCGCGGCAGCGGCTGGGCGTGTTGATGAACGGTCGCGAGCCGGCCGGTGGGCGCTGGAACTTCGATCAGGACAATCGCCACGCCTTCGACGCGAAGGGTCCCGGCCTGAAGCCCGATCCCATGCGCTTTAGCCCCGACCAGATCACCATCGAGGTACTGGCGCTGGTCGCCGAACGCTTTGCCGACCACCCGGGCGATCTGGCCACCTTCGGCTGGCCGGTCACGCCGGCCCAGGCCGAGGCCGCACTGGCCGACTTCATCGAGCATCGGCTGGCCGCCTTCGGGCCGTACCAGGATGCCCTCTGGACCGACGAGCCCTGGCTGTATCACTCGCTGCTGTCGGCGGCGATGAACCTCAAGCTGATCAATCCTCGCCGTGTCATCGAAGCCGCCGAGCAGGCATGGCGCGAGGGCAGGGCGCCGCTGGCTTCGGTCGAGGGCTTCATCCGCCAGATCCTGGGCTGGCGTGAATACGTGCGCGGGATCTATTGGCTGCACATGCCGGACTATCTGGAGCACAACGCGCTCGGTGCCGATGCCGAGCTGCCGGCCTTCTACTGGACCGGTGATACCGACTACGAATGCCTGCGCCAGAGCATCGGCCAGACGCTCAAATATGGCTACGCCCACCATATCCAGCGCCTGATGGTCACCGGGCTGTTCGCGCTGCTGCTTGGCGTGCGACCCAAGGCGCTGCACGAGTGGTATCTGGCGGTCTACGTGGACGCGGTCGAATGGGTCGAGCTACCCAATACGCTTGGTATGAGCCAGGCGGCCGATGACGGCCTGATGGCCAGCAAACCCTATTGCGCGACCGGCAAGTACATCGACCGGATGAGCAATTACTGCGGTCAGTGCCGCTACCGGCCCGATCTCGCTACAGGCGAATCAGCCTGTCCCTTCACGATCCTCTACTGGGACTTCCTCTCCCGCCACCAGCAGCGCTACGGCAAACACCCGCGGACCGCCCTGCAGTGGCGCAACCTCGAGCGCAAGGATCCGGCAGAACTCGCGGAGATTCGGGCCAGGGCGGCGCGGTTGCGGGCCAATCTGGCGCGGACGGCAAGCTGAAGGATTCTCGCCGCCCTCACGTCTCGGTACTAGTTCTGAACGGCCACTGCAGCAAGAGTCCAAGCACGGCGTCGTCGCCGATCCGTGCTCTCGAAGACTGGGGAAAACCATGCGAAGAATCTCAGCACTCTCTGTGCTTTCGCTATTGCTGGCCGGCTCGCCGCTGCTCGCGTCCGATGCGAAACCGCCCGAACCTGCCGAACCCGCAACGTCGGCACCGGAAGCGGCGCCAGCGGCTGGACCAGTTCGGGCACCGGCAACACCTGGGCGCAGTCGGATCAGCGCGTCAATTCCGGCAGCTTCTCGTGGAAGGCCGTCAATCCGGCCTCGGTCAGTGATCAACGGCTGGTGTCACCACCTATCGATCTGCCCAGCGGGCAGTCGCCACTGACCTTCCAGTTCTTCCAGTATCGCGATATCGAAGAGCGCTCAGCCGGCGGCTGCTGGGATGCCGGCATTCTGGAGGTTTCCACCAACGCTGGTGCCAGCTGGACGCAAGTACCTACGGCGGACCTGCTGGTTGACCCCTACACTGGGCAGGTTCAGTCTGGCTTCGGCAACCCGCTCGTTGGTTTGAACGGCTGGTGCGATCTGCAGGATTGGACCCGGACGGTGGCCGATATTGAGGACTATGCAGGTCAGACTGTGCAGTTTCGCTTCCGTCTGGGCACTGACAATACCACCGGCGCCGAAGGCTGGTACATCGACGATGTACGTGTCCAGTCCTGCGGCATCGGTGATGATCTGTTCGAGGATGGCTTCGAGTGATCGGTCAGGGCTGAATTGATTTGATGGTTGGGCAGCTCCGCTACGCCGGAGCTGCCCGGTATTCCAGCAGGAACTGCAGTCCTTGTGTGTTGCGTTGTCGTACGCAATTGTCGGTGCTCAGCTTAGCGGCTGGATGCTGTGCGAGTTACGCTTTCGTGGGCGCGGACTGGTCCGGTCACGAGTGGCCCGCTGCCGAGGACTTTCCCGACCCGGATGACATCGTCATCGTCGGCGCAGCGATAAGCGCATCTGCAGACATGTTTGTCACTGGAGATTGGGCGCTGCTCGGCATCGAGTGCGTGGCTTCCGTGGCAATAGTGCCCCCGCGCTCTGCGTATGAGGCTCTACGTGGATTGACTTGAGGTCGCTCGTCGAGCCTTCTCACCACAACCACCACCCCAGCCAGACGCCGCCCAGCATCAATGCCAGGCCCGGCATCAGCGCACGGCTGTAGTCGCGGTGGCCGGCGCTGATCGTCAGGACCGCCTTGGTGACGGTATTGGTGCTCAGGGCGAGCAAGACCGCCAGACTCGCGATGCCGCTGTCCAGCTTGCCGCCGGCAGCGAGTTGGCTCATCGATATGGCCACGGCGTGGGCATCGCCGAAGCCTGCGGCGGCGGCGGTCATCAGTGCGCCGCTGCTGCCGAGCCAGACGTTCATGTAGTGGCTGATCAACAGCACCACCGCGATCAATGCGGCGAAGCTCAGGGCGTGACCGAAATGGAAGGGTCGTTTGCCCATGCCGTTGCTGTCGGCAGGCGGGGAACGCCTTTGTGCGTGCCAGCCGACAATGGCTGCGTAGCCGATGGTCAACAAACCGCCGAGAATCAGGCCCGGCGCCAACTGCGTCAGCACGGCGGGGTCGCCAGCAGTGAGCAGCAGCGCCAACAGGACGATGGTAGATACGTTCGAGGCCATGCCGGCCGCGGCGCAGCCTCGGGCCAGTTCGGGCGACTGCTTCGAGCGCTGCGCCATGCTGCCGATGGTCGCCGAGCTCGACACGAAGCCCCCGGCCAGGCCGGTCAGGGGCAGGCCGAGCTTCGGCCCGAGTATCCGCACCGCGGCGTAGCCGGCGGCGTTGATTGCCATGACCAATACAACCAGCAGCCAGAGCTTGCGCAGATTGATGTTCTCGAAAGGTCCGATCGGGGCATCCGGCAGGATCGGCAACACGATCAGCGCCGAGGCCAGCAGCAGCAGACCGTCGTTGAGTTCGGTTTCGCTCAACGTCTCGCGGGCGAAGCGGTGCAGCCACGGCTTGGATTGCAGCAGCAGCGTCGTGACGATTGCCAGTGCTGCGGCCAAAGGTGGGCTGTGCACCGCGAGCACGCCGATCAGGAAGGTCAGCATGAGCGAGACTTCAGTGGTCAGGCCCGGGTGCTCGACATG
>DAIMJK010000158.1:0-8317 GCA_036722245.1 Lysobacterales bacterium | reverse complement strand
TTCTGCTCGATCGAGATCGCCGGCGACAGGCCCTCGATGTGATCGACGTCCGGCTTCTCCATCATCGACAGGAACTGCCGCGCATAGGCCGACAGCGATTCCACATAGCGTCGCTGACCCTCGGCGTAGAGCGTGTCGAAGGCGAGCGAAGACTTGCCCGAGCCGGACGGGCCGGTGATCACGATCAGGCGATCGCGCGGCAGGTCGATGTCGATGCCCTTCAGATTGTGGGTCCGGGCACCGCGTATGCTGATCTGGTCCATGGCTGGACTCCCCTGTACAGCCGGCCATCGTAGCAAGGGGCTGCTGACGACGGGGTGGATAGATTTCGCTTTGCAGCTGCTTCGACGGTCGGGGATGGCTGGGTCGATGCCGATGATCCGCCCTTCATGATCGTCCACGGCACGGCCGACACCTCAGTGCCCTTTGGCCAGAGCCTGCGGCTGCTGGACACCCTGAACGCCTTCGGTCTCACGCCGGTGTTCGTTGCGGTCGAAGGGGCTGGCCATGGCGGTTTCCCGTCGACCGTGGCCGATCAGGTGCACGCCTTCCTGCTCGCCGTGCTGCGGCCGGAGGTGTTCGCGGACGGCTTCGAGCCCTAATCTGATCGAGCAATCGCGCGAGGCTCACGCAGCCCTGATCCAGTCTGCACTCCGGATTGACCGCGCTTCATTCAGCCTTGCGCGCTTTCCTCATTCGGAGCCGCGCTCATGGTCAATCTCGCCATCTTCCATTCCACCTTGCCGCAATACCTGCGTGCCACCGCCGGTGAGGCGGATCAAAAGAACATGCAGGTCGTGCTGGCGACCGATCAGCCGGGCGAACTGGTCGAGGCCGCCGGCAAGGTCAAGGTGGATGCGCTGGTGGCTGATCTGGCGCTGCTCGGCGAGGCGCCAGAGCTGGCCATCGAACGGCTGGAAAAGGCACTCCAGCCAGACCTGACCCTGATCGTCTATTCCTTTGCCAAGTGGGACCTGATCGAGCGCTTGCGCGCGGGCAAGCGGCAGCTCCTGCGGGCGCCGGTGAGCGCGCGCTCGCTGCGCTCGAACATGCTTGGCCTGATCGTCAAGCATCTGACCACCACGCCGAGCAAGGCAGCGCAGCCTGCGCCGGAAGCGGGTCTGCTGCGACTGGAACAGCAGGCGCCGATGCGCCGCTTCGACGACATGCAACTGGCCGCGCTGCAGGACATCAAGAGTCTGGTCGATTGCGAGTGCCCGAATCAGGTGGCCGATCTGGTGCTCGCACTGAACGCCTTCGAGACCTACTCGGCACAGTGCCAGAACAAGAACGAAAAGGACGCTCAGATGCATCGGCTGCTGGCGCGGGTGACTGGCCATGCGCGGGCCGTGATGGAGTACGGGCTGAAGGAGCTGTGTGCCTTCGAAGCCATCGATCCGGCCCAACTGACCCACGCCGCACGGCGGTCGGTGGGTTGATCGCGGCTGGCGGATGAGAGGTGGTCTGATAGTGAGGGCTGAGGGCTGAGGGCTGAGGGTGTACGGCCGGGCTGAGGGGTCAGAAGCGCAGATTCTCCTGGCCAGGATCAGTCTCTGTCCGTCCACGCAAGTGCCCATCCAGAAACGCCAGCAGGTCGCGCCAGGCCTGTCGCGATGGGTGCTCCGGGTCGTCCTTCGGACCAATGCGGTACTCCTTCGTGAAGGTCGCGTGCGGCCGCTTCCCGAGCGAGTTTCGCCATTCCGGGGTGGCGTATTGCCGGCACTGCAGACCGCTCGGGAACAGCTCACGCAGCCGCGCCAGCCGATTGGCGGGGCAGAGTCGATCGGCGCTGAATCGGCAGGCGAACAGATGCGCGCTGCCCTGGTCGAGCCGCTGCCTGGCTGAGGCGATGTCGGCGCTGTCGACGTTCAGCGCCTCGCCGTCGGCACCTGGTTCCGTTCCCAGCAGCAAATGCCGCCAGTCGAGCGGGACGGAGGGCTGTGCGGCGACTGCGGCCACCACCGCCGGTTCGATGATCAGAGGGATCGCGAAGGCGCCGGTCAGGCACATGCCGATGGCACCGACCGGACGACCGCCTTGCGCGTTGCCGATCTGCGCCGCCAACGCACGCAGCCAGCGGGTGACCGGCGCCGAGCTGCCGGCCCGCAGGCGTCCGAACTCTCGCGAGATGCACAAGCGCAGCGCATTGCGCAGTGGCGCGCGCCGCCCGAAGGGCCCGAAAAGCCAGGGCAGATGAACCTGATAGCCAGCATCGATCAGCCGTTCGGCCATCGCCAGCAAGCCCGGCGCGAAGCCGGCCAGCTCACACATCAGCAACAACGCAGGGTCGTCTGCTCGACCGCCCTGGTAGACCGCGTGCTCGATGCCGTCATGCTGGAAGCGATAAGGCTCGAAGCCGGCCAGCGCCGGTGCGCAAGCAGGCATGTCATTCGCGCCGGGGAGATGGCGCGTCGGGTAGCTCCGCCAGGGCTCGAAAGCGCACGCTCTCCGGGTGCTCGGCGCCCAGCGTGGCGTCGGCATCGGCAAGCAACTCGGTCAGCTCGCTCGCGTAGTCCAGATCGGCACGCTGCATGACTTCGATCTTGCGCGCCCTGCGCCTGCAGCGTGCGCAGGGCGGTCGGGCCGGTCTGCGTGCGCAGCCCCTCACTGGCCTGCGTCGCCCATTCCAGCGCGCTGGCCGTGTCGCCGGCGGCGAGTGCGTAGCCGGCCATGTGGTGGCGCAACACGCCAAGCAGTGGATGGGTGTCCGGCAAGGTGGCGAGGGCGCGATCGAGCAGCGCCTGCAGCGCGCCGATCGGATCGTCCAGCAGGCCAGTGTCGGCAGCGGCCAGTTCCCGGTTCATCGTGACCTGCAGCACCGCCGGGTGGTCGGCCGGATAGGCCTGCGCCAGTCCGCTGGCGGCCTCGTCCAGCAGCAGATGAGCCTCGTCATGGCGCTCCTGCTGGCGCAGGATCAGACCCAGATTGTTCTTTGCCACCAGCGTGTCCGGGTGTTCCTCGCCGAGTTGCTTCAGGTGGGTCTCGAGCACCTGGCGGGCAATCGACTCGGCATCGTTCCAGCGCCACAGATCCTGCAGCAGCAGGGTCAGCGAGCTGCGCGCGCCGGCCTGGCAGACGTGCACCAGCGGCTGATCCTCGTTGAGCAGGGCGAGCGAGCGATACAGGGTGCTTTCTGCCCCGGCCAGATCGCCCGCCGCGCGCTGCAGTCGACCGCGATGAACCAGCGCGCAGGCATAGCGGACGCTGCCGCCCAGACCGGCCCGTTCCATCTCGCCGAGAATGTCGTCGATCGCCGCCAGGCCTGCCGACTTGCCCGCCGACTGCGACGCCTGGAAATGGCTCAGCCGGGTGTAGGCCCGCTCGTCGGCGTCCAGATCGGTCAGCTCCGGCAGGATCGCGAGCGCGGCTTCCAGTTCGGCGATCGCGGCCTCGTGCTGACCGTGGAAGGAGAGGGTCAGGCCGTGGCGGCTGCGGGCGGCGGCTTCGACCTTGCGATCACCGATTTGCAGGCTCAATGCGACGGCGTCCGCGAGCAGTTCCAGCGATGGCTCGAACAGACCCAGGCTGGTGTACAGCCGACCGGTCGTCAACAGCAGCTCGATCTGCGTGCGCGGGTCCTGCGCCGGTTGCTCACTCAGGCGCTCGGCGGCCTCGTCAAGCATCTCGCGGGCGCTCAGTGCACCGCTGCTGCGGCGCGCATTGGCGCCTTCGAAGAGTTGGCTGACGAACTCGGTGACCTCGCTGGCACGCGCCGCCTCGGCCGCGGTGCGGGCACGCTCGGCCGCCAGTTCGCGCGCGTGCAGCGAAACCAGCAGGGCGCCGGTGAGCAGCGCCAGCAGCAGGCCGACTGCAGTCAGGCTGATTCCAGCATGGCGCCGCGCAAGCTTGCCAGCCAGGTAGAGGAAGCTCGGCGGTCGGGCGGCGACCGCTTCGTCGGCCAGGACCCGTTCGATGTCTGCGGCCAGCGCACTTGCCGACGCATAACGCCGGGCCGGATCGCGTTCCAGCGCGCGCCGGACGACCCAGTCGAGTTCACCTTCCAGCGCGCGCTGCAGTTGGCGGCCGCGACCCAGACCGCAGCGTCGCGCCTGCAGGTCGGCTGCATTGCCGACCTGGGGCTGGCCGGATGGGGCCGGAGCAGGGTCCGCTGAGGGCGAGGCAGGCGCGCCGGCAGCGTTGTGTGCCTGGCCAGCCGCGGTCGCTTCGAGGGTCTCGGCGGTCGCCTCGTCCGGAATCTGCGCCAGCTGGCGCAAGCGCTGGCTCGGTGCCGGCGGGTCGCGCTCGTCGAGCTCGCGTTCGACCTCGCTCAGGCGCACACCGCGGGCATGAAACTGATGCGGCGTGGTGCCGGTGAGCAGTTCGTACAGGATCGCCCCCAGCGCCCAGACGTCGGTCCGCACATCGATCAGACGCGGATCGCCCTTGGCCTGCTCGGGTGCCATGTAGTCCGGCGTGCCGATCCAGGTGCCATGCTGGGTCTCCATTCCAACCAGCGCCGGCTCGCCGGCAATGACCTTGGCCACGCCAAAGTCGATGACGACCGGCCGGGCGGCGGCCTTGCCGGCGGTCTGATCCTGCACGACCAGCACGTTGCCCGGCTTCAGGTCGCGATGGACGACGCCCTTCTGATGGGCGTGGGCGACCGCATCGCAGAGCTGGACGAACAGCTCCAGCCGTTGCCGCAGCGGCGTCTGCTGACGTCGGCAGTAGCTCGTCAGCGCTTCGCCGTCGACGTAGTCCATGACCAGATAGGGCAGTCCGCCGCCGCTTTCGCCGGCATCGAGCAGACGCGAGATGCCGGGATGGTTCATGACCGCCAGTGTCTGCTGCTCGAGCCGGAAGCGGGCCAGCAGGGCAGGGGATTCCAGCCCCATCCGCAGCAGTTTGACTGCGACCAGTCGTCGCACCGGACTTTCCTGCTGGGCCAGATAGACCGTGCCCATGCCACCCTCGCCGAGGGTCGTCAGGCGCCGGTAGGGACCGATCCAGGATTGCTCGGCCGGTCGCAGATCGTCGGCAAGCTGCTTTTCCTCGGCCTGGGCATGCAGCCTGAGCAAGCGCCGGACGCGATCGGCCAGTGCCGCGGGGGCAGCGGCAAGGCGCTCCGCCCGCGCCGCTTCGGTGTCATCGAGGCAATGGAAGAACAGGCTTTGCTCTGGGTCTCGCGCGGCTTCATCGGCGACCGGTGTCGGCAGATCCTCGGCTGCGAGTTCCGACGTCACGGCGTCGGTATCAGCGGATCTGGCATCGCGATGGGTGGACATCGTCAGTCGCGCGGTCGCCCGTGTAGACGGCGTGATTATGCCCCCAACTTGTGGTCGCAGATCGGCTAAGCTGGTGTGAAATCGAAACGGGTCTTCGGGATGCTCGACCGATCTGCGCCACTGACCGAGTTGCTCGCCCGCTCCGGCGGAGGTGACCAGGCGGCCGCCGCTGCGGTGTACGAGCGGGCTTATGACGAGTTGCATGCGTTGGCCAGGGCGCAGATGCGGCATGAGCGCGAGCAGCACCTGTTGCAGCCGACGGCGCTGGTCAACGAGGCCTGGCTGCGTCTGGCCGGCAGTAATCAACTCGACAATCGACAGCTCTTTTTCGCCGCCGCCGCCAGGGCGATGCGGCAGGTGCTGGTCGATCAGGCGCGCCGCCGTGGCGCGGTCAAGCGCGGCGCCGGGGAAGCCCCGTTGACGCTCGGTGCGGCCGCCCAGATCGGCTACGAAAGTGTCGACGTGCTTCATCTGGAACGCATACTCGAGGAGTTTACGCAGTCCCACCCGCGACTGGCGCAGGTCACCGAGCTGAAGGTCTACGGTGGTCTGGAGATCGAGGAGATCAGCCAGGCGCTGGGTATTTCGATCGCGACGGTCAAGCGCGACTGGGTGTATGCGCGGGCCTGGCTGCTGGAACGGCTGGGCTAGCCGCTCAGTCGTCCGCGGGCCATTGGCGAAAGACGACGCAGACGGTGCTCGGGTCCAGCATCGCGAACTCGAGCGCACCCCAGGGGCGTAGCTGCACACGCGCCAGATTGGGGTGCAGGCGTTTCGGCGCCCGTGCCGACATTTCCGCATGCACGGCCTCGATGTCGTCGGTTTCGATGGCCAACTCGGGTCGATCGAGGGCGGCGAGTTCGGCGTTCTCCATCAGATAGGCCTTGGCGCCATCGCGCTCCACCACCGCCAGGCTGGCATCCTGCCAGGCCACCTCGAATCCCAGCACGTCGACAAAGAAAGCCAGCCCGTCCGCCAAGCGGCTGTAGAAGATCTTCGGGATCAGGTTGTTGAACTTGCCTCTGCGCGCGCTGCCGCCTGCGGGCGTTCCTTTGTCCTCGTCATCGTTTGCGACCACGAAACCCTCGGACTCGGCCCATTCCGCCAGCGCCTCGCAAGTGGCGCGGTTCTCGAAGTCGTACCAACGCTGCAACAAATCGTGCCGCTCCAGCAGATCCTTGAAGCGCCGGTAGGCGCCCCTGCGGCGAAAGATTGCTTCTGTGTCCGACTCCAGCTGTGGCGCCTGGGCAAGGACGAAGCGGAAAACCAGAGACTGACCCAGATCGAGATCGCGCTTGCCCGGCACCTCCGCATAGCGACTGGCGTCCTCGATGTCATCCGGTAGTTCACTGTCCTCCGGATCGTCGTGGCCGTCGGTGTACAAGCGGCCGCTGGCCCTGCATAACCAGGCTCGGCATTCGCCAAAGGAGTCCGCCTCCGTCCACAGGAGCGCGCTCTCAAGATCCTCCATGCTGATGCGGGTGCCCATTCAATGATCCTCTGGGTTGTTCGATACCCCATTTAAGCAGAGTCTGATCCGCCGCGAGTTGCGCGCTGGCTGCTACTGCCGACTCCCGACATTGATCCCGCTGCGGCGGCAGATTGCATCGCGCCCACAGTGGCGGTTGCGCCGCTGTCGTACTCAGCTCGATTCCCGCCAGTGCCGCGCGCCGAGAAAGATCACCCGCAGCTGGCGGACGAAGTTCTCCACCAGTTCCTGTTCCTGCCGCCGCTGCGCGGCGGGCAGATCGAGGATGTCCGAGGCGGCGTTGAGCATCGTTGTGACCACCAGGCCGCAGATCATCTGCAGACTGCTGCTGGACAGGTCCGGCAGCACGCCCAGCGCGCGCATGTCCTGCGCCATCTCCGAGGCGAAGTGGCCTTCCTCGGTACGAATCGCCGCCCGCAATGTCTTCGAACCGCCACCGCGCTCGCCGGCGATGAAGCGGAACACCAGCGCGCGATCTTCGACGAAGCGTTTGTAGATCAGCACCGAGCCGCGCAGCATGTCGGTTGGAGGAATGCCGTCCCGCCGGGCTTCACGGAGCAAGCGCCGCAGCGTCACGCCGCCCATCTCGACCAAAGCCAGGCCAAGCTCATCCAGATCGCGGAAATGCCGGTAGTACGCCGCCGGCACGACACCCGCCTCGCGCGTGATCTCGCGCAGGCTGAGCGAGCTGAAGCTGCGTCCACGGCCAATCAGATCCAGCGCGCCATCGATCAAGCGCTGCCGTGTACGCTCCTTGCGTTCACCACGACTGGCCGCGGGTTCGCTGTCTATCTGGTGTGCGTGAATGGTGGGCAATGCGCGCTCCGCCAACCGGGTCGGGAGGTTGGGTGCCCAAGTATATGACCACGGCGACGCGGCCGCCGGCGCGATGGCTGGCGGGGCGACGATCGTTGCATGGCGCGCGCACGGAGCCGCGCTACTTCCAATAGTGCACGGCGCGTACACCCTCAGCCCTCACCCCTCAGCCCTCACCCCTGCTTTTCGAGCACATACTCCAATCCATTTGAGTGAACATACGTTCACCCAATATGGAAGGGCGGACATGATCGGCAACACGGCGGCGATACGAACGAAGACTCCTTTGCACCGGCGCCTGCTTGGGCATCGGTTGTGGGCGCCGCTGAACGATGCGCGCAGCTGGGATCGTCTGCTGGCGCCGGTCAATCCGCTCTGGTCGGTGTCTGAATGCCGCGCGCGTGTGGTTCGGGTGGTGCAGGAAGCAGCTGGCGTGACCAGCCTGTGGCTGCGGCCAAACCGCCATTTCAAGGGCTTCAAGGCCGGGCAGCATGTGCTGCTGGAACTGGAAATCGATGGTGTCCGACACGGCCGTTGCTTCAGCTTCTCGCAGGCTCCACGTGCTGATGGTCTGCTGCGGTTGACGATCAAGGCCAAGCCGGACGGGATCGTGTCGACTGCGGCGCAGCGTTTGCAACCAGGGCAGATCGTGCGCTTGGGTCAGGCGCAGGGCGAGTTTGCGCCGTCGCCGACGGCCGACAAGCTGCTGTTTCTCAGCGCCGGCAGCGGCGTGACGCCGATGCTTGCGCTGCTGCAGGCTGAAGTGACGCGTGGTTCCACGCGTGAC
>DAIMJK010000157.1:0-8376 GCA_036722245.1 Lysobacterales bacterium | reverse complement strand
GGATGTTTCATGAACGTGCGTAGCGAGGCCGCCGAGGGCGCGTCGTGGTGCGGTCGCGGACCGTTTGGCAGTGAAGGCGTAGTTTGCTCTACGTTGAGCTGACAAACGGGAGCAGACCGCGCCACGGCGCGCCCAGCGTGATGAAAGCGGGCGGCGGCCGCAGTAGCAGGTTTATGAAATATCTGGGCTAGGCAGTATCATGTTTCTCTAAGCTTTTTTAGAGAAAGTCATGACCAAACGCACGCTGGGGCAGCGCGAAGCGGAGCAACTGCGCCTGGCGCTGCAGTTCGCAACACTCGATGCGCTGATGGCGTCCCGTCGCTGGCAGCCCGGAGAGCTGGTCTTTCAGGGCGGCACCAGCCTGCATCTGGTGCACGGCTCGCCGAGGTTCAGTGAAGACCTTGACTTCCTGGTATCGAACGATCTGCGTCTGAATCAATTGGCCGGAAAGTTGCGGGCACAACTGGGGGAGCTGCCATGGGCACCGCCCGACCTGCAGCTCTCGGTCAGGCCCGCACGCGATGATGCGCGCAACCCCTACTCTCTCGCCGTGACCCTGAGCGGACGGGAGGTGATCGGCAGCGTACGCGTGAAACTGGAACTCTGGCGCACGGCGGAAGGCACGCTGGAGCCGCTCAGCGTATTGACCTCGACCACCGGACCGACGCGGGGGCCGATGTCCAGAAGACCCCTGTTCGTACCGACCGCGAGCCTGAAGGAGATCCACGCTGACAAGGTATTTGCGCTCGCTGCGCGACCCTATCTGAAGGCGCGCGACATCTTCGATCTGCACTGGATCGCACAAACCGACCCCCAGACACTGCTGTCGTCCGCGCTGGCGCTACGGCTCGACATGTATCCCTCCCAGACCGCGCCAGGCTGGCTGCAGCAGGCCTGTGATCGGCTGTTGCAACTGGACGCAACCGAAACAGCAGAGCGGGTCTTGCAAGACTTGCGGCAATGGCTACCCAGTTCGTTTCCATTGTCCAACGATCTGGTCGCGGACATGCTCGAATCGACCAGAAGGGCGTTGAAACAGGGCATCGACCTGATGCAGACGCTGAATGACCAGCAAGACGGGTCGAATGCCGAGGCCGATAAACCAACGTGAGCACGATCACGTCCGCCATCGAGCGCCTTCAGGGACTGCCGCAGATCTTTCGCGGCGCGGATCTGACTGTACGCTTCGCCTGGAGCTCAAAGACGGCTTCCCAGTACCTTTACTTGTGGAAGCAGCGCGGGCTGGTCAGCGCCCTGGGCGGGCACAGTGATGTCTTTGCCAATCTGCTCAGGAACCCCGATCCAAACTGGGAGCTTGCTGTCAGGATGGCCATGCCCTCGGCAATCCTGATCGGTGTGGAAGCCCTGCGCCGGGCTGGCTGGACAACCCAGATCCCGCGCCTACCGACCATCGCAGTAAAGGCATCCGGGAAGTGCTACGCGACGCCGCACTTCCGGGTCGAACGCCGCCCCGCAGCCTGGTTCGACACGGTGAAAGGACACAGCGAACGCTCGCCCGATGGCCTGCCATCCCTTTCTCCGGCTTGGGCATTGGCCGATATGCTCGCTGGCGGAGGCTGGCACAGAGCCGACATTGATCCGGACGATCTGGACCTGTCCGAGGTCTCTGTGGCCGATCGGTCGGCGTGGACGCTGGCGTGCCAGGCGCTTGCGGTGCCGGTGGAAGCGCAAGCGGCATGTGTGGAGTTGAGCCAGTCGCAGGCCGCGGTCGCACGATGAGGGCGATGAGAAGGTGATCGTCCTGGCCCGCCTTAGCCCCCCGCCCGCGCATGCCAGGTATCGCGCGAGGCGTCGATCGCCTCGCCCAGCGTGTGGATGCCGCGGGCCTGCAGCAGCGGAATCAGCCGCAGCAGCACTTCCGCGGTCACCAAGGCGTCGCCCAGGGCGCTGTGGCGACCGGCGAAAGTAAGTCCGAAGCGTTCGGCGATCGCATCCAGGTGGTGCGAGGCCTGCTGTGGCTGCGCCAGCGCGGACAGCAACAGCGTGTCGAGCACCGGCTGATCGAAACGCAGCCCGAGCGGTTTTTCCTGCAGTTGCAGGAAGCGCATGTCGAAGGCGGCGTTGTGCGCCACCAGTACGCTGCCCTCGCAGTAGGCGTGAAAGGCCGGCAGCACCTCGCCGATACGCGCCTGGCCGCGCAGTTGCTCGGCGCTGATGCCGTGGATCGCGACCGAGGCCGGGCTTGGCGGCCGGCCGGGATCGATCAGCTGTTCGAAGGCTTCGTTGTGGAGCAGTTTGCCGTTGACGATGCGCACCGCACCGATCTGGATGATCTGATCACCGCTGTCCGGATGCAGACCGGTGGTCTCGGTGTCGAAGACCACGAAGCGCAATGAGCTCAGCGGCTGCTCGGCCATCGCCCTGGCGCCCGGCGTCGGCGCGAACAGATCGAAGTCATAGTACTCGGGGCGTTCAGCCAGAGGCTTCATCAGCGCCACAGGTGCCCCTTCGGCCAGCGGCAGCAGGCAGCGCAGCATCGGTCGGCCGTCGGTCTCGTCACGGGCCAGCCAGAGCTCGCCCTGGTGGCGCTCGAGCACCTCGTCGACGCTTTGCAGCAGCCGCTCTCCCGCCAGTTCCATCGGCTGCCGCAGCCAGTCGCTCAATGTCTGCGCATCGGGTACCGCGCCGACCCAGAGCAGATCCAGCTGGGCTCGGCCCTGCATCGGTGACGGTCCCAACCGCAATCCCAGGCGGGCCGGGCTGGTCAGTTCGCCGAGGCGCTGATGCAGATGGCCAAGCAGCTGGATCAGGCTGTAGCCATCGAGCTTGAGCCAGAGTGAATCGTCGCTGCCGGCTTCGATCTCGACGGCTGCACCGCCCAACTCGCTCAAGCGACGCTGGCCAGCAGCCAGGAACTCGGCGCCCAGCACCTGCTCCAGCGGCCAGCGAGTGCGTAGCCCCTTGTCCAGATGCGTGCCGAGCCTGGCGACCAGCTGACTCATTTGCTCCAGCTCGGACTGCACGACAGCGCCGAAGCGCTCGCGCATGGCCGACTCCAGGTCGGGCAGTTCGAGCATCTCCAGCGCCGCCTGCAGGTTGCCCAGGGCCGAGCGCTGATCCTGACAGAGCTGCAGAAGTTCGCGCTCGCGCGCCTGCTGGGCGGCGAAGTCGGCGGTGACGTTGTCGAGCATCAGCACGAAGCCGCTCATCGGCTCAGCGGTCGCCGTCACGCCGCGCCGCACCGCGGCGATCTGCACCCGCAGCCAGTGACCGCTGCGGGTCGGTGTCAGCAGTTGCATGGTCGGCTGCTCGGCACCGTGGGCCAGCCGCCGCTGCAGACTCTCCAGCGCATGCTCCAGCAGCCGCCGATCCAGTACCGCGTAGATCGGGCGGCCGATGCCGATCAGCTCGGCACCGGCGGCCAGCTGTGGCGCCTTCGACAGAGTCTGGAACTGCAACCGGGCGCGCTGGTTGTAGAGCAGGATCTCGCCGTCGCGATTACACACCACCACACTCTGGTTCAGCTCGGCCATCAGGCTGGACAGCTGATTGCGCTCGATCTCGATCCGTTCACTGGCCGCGCTGACCCGGCTGTCCATCTCGTCTCGCAAGGCGTCGCGCTGGTCGGCGAGTGCTCGGATCACCTCGGCCAGGGCCAGCTGCTCGGGTGCCGCTGCGGGCTGGAGCGACAGTCCGGGGTGACCTCCAAGCAGCGCACGCGCCTGCTCGGCCAGCTGCGCCGGAGCACCGATCAGCCGCCGCTGAGCCCACAGCAGTGCCGCCGCAGCGATCAGGCTCGCCAGCAGCCAAGGCAGCAACAGCACCGGCCAGTAGCTGGCAACCAGCCCGGCAAATCTCACTTCGACTGGATCGGCGACCGCCAGCAGCACGCCTACGGTGGCGAGCAGCAGCGCGCCAAGCAGCGCAGCCGCGGCGAGCTGGGCCAGCGCCAGACGCCGGTCAGGGGCCGGTCGGGCCATCTGCATCACCGCTCGCGCTCCCGGCCAGCATCTCCCGCACCAGCTGAACCAGTTCGCGGGTCGAGAAGGGCTTGGTGAGATAGGCATCGGCACCCAACGCAAGCCCCTTGGCCACGTCGGTCTCGCGTCCGCGGGCGGTGAGCATGACGATCCGGATCGCGGCACTCGCCGCATCGGCGCGCAGGTCCTGACAGACCTCGAAGCCGGTCTTGCCCGGCATCATCACATCGAGCAGGATCAGGTCCGGCCGTTGCTTGGCAACTTCCGCCAGCGCTGCCAGTCCATCGCGTGCCACGCTGACCTCAAATCCCTCACGCTTCATCAGGTACTCAAGCGAAACAAGGATGTTCGGCTCATCATCGGCGATCAGCACGCGCGCGGGTCGGCTCATGGATCGGCTCCGGTAGCGGGAGGATGGGTATTGCTGGGGGCAGCCTGTCGCCACGGCAGGCTGAAGCGGAAGCAGGCACCGCCAAGCCGGCCGGTCTGCAAGTTCAAGGCGCCACCGAAATGTTCGATGATCTGGCGACTGATCGGCAACCCCAGGCCAGTACCTTGCGCCTGCCGCACGCCACCGTCGCCCTGGCGGAAGCGTTCGAAGATCAAGTCCTGCTCCTGTTTGGGAACACCGGGGCCATTGTCCTCCACTTCAACCACCACCGCCTCGGTGGTTGAGCGCAGACGCAACTGTACCCGACCGCCGCTGGCCGGCATGAACTTGGCTGCATTGGAAAGCAGGTTCATCAGCACCTGCAGCAGCCGATCACGATCCAGCCAGACCGGCGCCAGTCCAGCTGGTGCGTCCAGTTCCAGCGTGGCGCCCTTCTCGCGAAACAGCTCGGTGGTGGTCTGCACCGCCTGCTCCAGCAGTTCACGCAGATCGACCTGGGTGTTGTGCCATTCGGCGTTGCCGGACTCGATCTTGGCCAGGTCCAGAACCTGATTCACCAGCCGGGTCAGGCGCTCGGTCTCGGCCACGATCAAGGCAAGGAACTGCTGCCGCTGCGCCGCTTCCATCGCCGGATCATCGACCATCAACTCCGCGAAGGCGCGGATAGAGGTCAGCGGCGTGCGCAACTCGTGGGTGACCGAGGACATGAAATCGTCCTTGAGTCGATCCAGACTACGCAACTGCTCATTCGCCTCGCGCAGCTCGGCGCTGGTGGCACGCAGCTCCGAGCTTTCCTCCAGGATGCGCATCACGTCTTCCAGATCAAGCGCCTCCTCGTCGACCACCGAGGCCACCATCACCCGCGCCGAGGCGCTGCCGATGGCGCCGGCCAGCTGGGTCTCGACGAACTGCACCAACCGCGCGTCGGCGGGGAGATGTTCGACCCGCTGCACGCCGCGGCTGCGGGCGAAGTCGAGCAGCGAGCGCTCGGCCCGTTCCTTGCCGAGAAAGCGCGCCAGCAGCCCCTGCAGGCTGGAGGTGTGCGCCTGACCGCGCCAGAACACCGGTATCGGCGCCGCGCTGGCCGCCTGCACATCGACAAACAACACCGCCTGCGAGATTTCGCGTGCACTCGGCGGTCGCAGCAGGGATACCCAGACATACACCCCCAGATTCAGCAGCAGGCTCCAGAACAACGCATGAGTCAGGTTGTCCAGCCCGCTCAGCCCGAGCAGTTGCTCGGGCCGCAGCAGATCGATGCCCCACGGCCCGTAGCTGACGAAGTCGGCGCTGATCCAGCCGGACTTGGCGATGGAGGGCAACATCAGCGTGTAGATCCAGATGGCGAAGCCGGTACTGAGGCCCGCCAGCGCACCGGCCCGCGTACCGCCCTTCCAGTACATGCCGCCAAGCACCACCGGGGCAAACTGGGCGACGGCGGCGAAACTGATCAGGCCGATGCTGACCAGCGCATAGGCGTCACCAGCGATACGGAAATAGCCATAGCCCAGCAGCAGGATCAGCGCGATCGCGGCACGCCGGATACCGAGCAGCCAGCCGCTCAGATCGCCGCCGCTGCGGCCACCGAAGCGGCGCAGGCGCAGCAGCAGCGGCATGACCAGATCATTGCAGACCATCGTCGAGACCGCGATCGCCTCGACGATGACCATGCCGGTGGCGGCCGACAGTCCGCCGATGAAGGCGATGATGGCGAGCAGTTGCTGACCCTGCTGGAGCGGAATGGAGAGCACGAAACTCTCTGCCTCAGCCACTGTGCCGCCCAGCAACAAGCCACCCAGCGCGATGGGCAGCACGAACAGGTTGATCAGCAACAGGTACAGCGGAAACACCCATACCGCGCGTCGCAGATGGCGCTCGTCGACGTTCTCGATCACCGTGACCTGGAACTGTCGCGGCAGGAACAACACCGACAACATCGCCAGCAGGGTCAGTGCCAACCACTGCGCCGCTGCGAAGGGCTGGCCCTGCTCCAACCGCAGCAAGGTGGCCAATTCCGGGATGGCCATGGCCTGCCCGAACAGGTCCCCGGCACCGTCAAACAGCACCCAGGTCACAAAGACACCGACCGCCAGGAAGGCCAGCAGCTTGACCACCGACTCGAATGCGATCGCCGCCACCATGCCTTCGTGGCGCTCGGTGCTGTCCAGATGGCGAGTACCGAAGATCATCGTGAAGCCGGCCAGGGCCAGGGCCACGTAGAGTGCGGAGTCCTGCCACCAGCCCGGCGCGATGCCGTTGCCGTCGCTGCCGGTCAGCACCGCGTAGCCAGTCGCCACCGCTTTCAACTGCAACGCGATGTAGGGAACGATGCCGACCACGGTGATGATCGTGACCAGCCCGGCCAGGCGCAGGCTCTTGCCATAGCGGCTGGCAACGAAGTCAGCAATCGAGGTGATCCGGTAATTGCGCACGATGCGGATCATCTTGCGCAGGACCAGCCAGCCCAGCAGCATCGCCAGGGTGGGTCCGAGGTAGATCGGCAGAAACCAGATGCCGCCGCTGGCGGCCCGTCCCACGCTGCCGAAATAGGTCCAGGCAGTGCAATAGACCGCCATCGACAGGGCATAGACCCAGGCGTTGCCGATCAGCGAGCGGCCCTGGCGGGCGCGCAGGTCACCATACCAGGCGACACTGAAAAGCAGCAGCAGATAGGCGGCGGAAACGGCGACCAGCAGCGGTGCCGGAATCGTCACTCCTGTTCGCGCTCGACGATCAGTGCGAGCAGGGCGATCAGCAACGCCCAGATCAGAAACAGCGCGGTCGGCAGCAGCGGCAGGCCGAACACGCTCAGCGGGCGGTCCCACAGGGCGAGCAGGGGCAGGTTGAACAGCAGCACCGCCACCGCGAACAGCGCCACCAGCCGCTGTCGGGTGAGCGCTTCAGGCACCTCAGGCGGTCCGATTCAGGCGCCGGGCGTGCTCAATAGTTACCGTCGAAGTACGGGTCATGGTCTTCGCTACCGCCTTCGCTGAGACGGATCTTGAGAGCCAGGCCATCGCGCGAATCGGCCTTGCGCAGGGCTTCCTCGAGCTCGATCTTGCCTTCCTTGTAGAGCGAAAACAGCGACTGATCGAAGGTTTGCATGCCATCCGCCAGCGAGCGGTCCATCGCCTCCTTCATCTCGTGGATCTGGCCGCGCCGGATCAGGTCGCGGATCATCGGTGTGTTGAGCAGGATCTCGATCGCCGGCAGGCGCTTGCCGTCCTTGCCCACCACCAACCGCTGCGACACGATCGCGCGCAGGTTCAGCGACACGTTCATCAGGATGTTCTTGTGTGCGCTCTCGGGAAAGAAGTTGAGGATGCGCTCGAGGGTCTGGTCAGCGTTGTTGGAATGCAGCGTGGACAGGCAAAGGTGACCAGTTTCGGAAAACGCGATCGCCGCCTCCATCGTCTCGGTGTCGAGGATCTCACCGATCATGATCACATCCGGCGCCTCGCGCATCGCGTTCTTCAATGCGTTGTGATACGTCCGCGTGTCCAGGCCCACTTCGCGCTGGTTGACGATCGACTTCTTGTGCCGGTGCAGAAACTCGATCGGGTCCTCGACGGTGAGGATGTGGCCGCTGCTGTTGATGTTGCGATGATCGATCATCGCCGCCAGCGTCGATGACTTGCCCGAACCGGTCGCGCCGACCATCAGGATCAGTCCGCGCGGCTCCATCACCAGATCCTTCAGGATGGCCGGCAGCTTGAGCTGCTCCATGCTCGGGATCTCGCTCTTGATCGCCCGGATCACCATCCCCACTTCGCCGCGCTGCTTGAACACGTTGATGCGAAAGCGTCCGGCGTCCTTGACTGCGATCGCCAGATTCAGCTCCAGATCGCGTTCGAAGGCCGGCACCTGGCCTTCGTCCATCAGCGAATAGCCGATCTTCTTCACCATGCCCGGCGGCAGTCCGGTATTGCCCAGCGGATAGAGCCTGCCTTCCACCTTGATGTTGACCGGTGCGCCTGTGGTCAGAAACATGTCCGAGGCGTTCTTCTCGGTCATCAACTTCAGGAAGTAGCCGATATCCATGCC